>DATNKC010000098.1:0-4200 GCA_035603615.1 Steroidobacteraceae bacterium
CGGAGATGAACCGATGCCCTTGGGTCGGCCGACCGGCTCGACGGGATTCCTGGCCGGCGGGACCGGATTCCTGACCGGCGGTCAGTATCGATATACCGAGCGTCTGCTCTGCGCCGGCGACCAATTGTCGGTGACCGGCGAGCTGCGTTCGAATTCCGCCATTGAATCCTCCGATGCAGCCGCCGCCACTCTCCTGCGCCAGTGGAAATCAGACCAGCCGGCGCTGCTCGCCCGATTTGATCAGAATCACGATGGCAAAATTGACGCCGCCGAGTGGGAGAATGCCCGGCGCGCGGCAGCAGCCGAGAGCCAAGCGCATACGTTGAAGTCCGACATCGTGCGGACCAGCATCATTGGCGAGCCGACCCACGGCGAGCCATTTCTCATCGCGCCCATGGACTCGAGTCATCTGGTTAATCGCGAGAAACTTTTCGCCGCGATGTTCTTCTCGCTTGGAATCATTTGCGCCGGCCTTTGCGCATGGGCCATAGAACACGCACGGGCCCTGGGCTAGCGCAGGTTTCGTCTATTGCTTGATCTTCGCCACGCGTCCTTCGGTGGGAAATTTCTGAAACTGCAGCGCATCGTGTCCCGGCACGACGCGATCCACTGAACCTGCCAACTCGATCATGCGTTGCTGCTCTCTTATATTCGCGGCGTGGTCGGCATCGCTGAATGTGGCGCTCGCCTTGTGTTCGGCCAGATTGCGATAAAAATAAACGTTGTCGGACGCCAGCACGAAGGGCAACTTGCCGTCGACGCGCAGGTACTGCGAGGCAAAGGTGTGCCGAGACCCCACGAACACGCGAATGCCCGGAAGGATTTCCACATTGTCGCCATCCACCAGCCGCAGGCGTCCCTCGGTGTTCAGGCGCACCAGTTGTTGCACGTCGTCCGGATCGATGCCGCCGTTGTGGCCGCCCGCCTGCCAGGCATCTCCCGTGTAATAGCGAAACTCGTCCTTCTGGATCCAGACGGTCGCCTTGGGGAATAGATCGATACCGCCCATGTGATCCCAGTGCGCGTGGCTGATCACCACATCGGTGACCTCTTCGGGCCTGACGCCCGCCTCCCGTACCGCCTCGTCGGGACGCAAATAGTCGGCGACCTTCCATTGCTTCAACCAGCGCTCGCGGTGAAAGCCGCTGTCGAAAAGAATGTTGCGGCCCCCGCCGCGAATCAGCCATACGACAAAGTCCACATCGACCTTCTCGTCTTTGGGGCCGCCCACGACCAGAGCGCCGACCGGAATATCCGGAGAGACACCATAGCGAATCGCCTCGATCGAATACTCGACCGGCGCATTGACTCCCATCAACGCGAACGCAAATCCAGCCAGAAAGAGACGTTTCAACATCATTGCGCCTAGTCGAGCTCAAGCATTGGCTTATCCGGCGCAGCGCAGCGCGCGCTGCGCGCAATTCTATTTTTTGCCTTTCGCCAGATACGCTTTGGTTTCGTCGCCCACAATTGCGACCAGATTTCCCATGGTCAGATTGGCATCGATAAGATGCAATCCCCAGTCCTGCAACACCTGTCCATTCACGACGACATCGCCCGAGATGTCATTGGTGCGCACACCGCCGGGGGTGGGATGAACCGTCACGGCAAGATAGGAGCCATGTTCATCTGTGAGGCATTCGGCGCTCAAGAGCCCGGGCACTTTGACAAACGCGGTGTCGATCGGCTTGGCAGGCGTCGTCCAGTCGAATGGCTCTCGCGGGCCGTCGGAACCGGTCGAGATGCGGCCCGCCGACAAGTACGCATTCAGCACACCCGAGCCGCCACCCAGCGCAGCGGGATTGGCGCACACCGCCTGCATGCCATCGGGCGCCTTGCCAAAGCGAGAATTGGCCGGCGGCGGGACGTTGGCGCGGAAATCCGCAAACGCGATCACGCATCCGGTCTGGCTGTTCGATCGACAGACGGGAATGTGCTGGAACGCGCCGCCAACATCGGCGCCCTTGGGCACCGGCAAGCTGGTTCCCATGAGAATCGCCGAGATCAGTTTGCCTTGCACCGGTTTGCCGTCGATTTCTTCTTTGATGAGGCGCGTCAGCACACCGGAACCTTGGCTGTGGCCGACCAACACGACGCCGCGGCCCTGATTGTCGTGCGCCAGATAATAGTTCCAAGCCGCGAGCACATCGCTGTAGCCTAAGTCCCGATCGACGGGAATGGGCTTGCCGGCAATCATCGCGCGCAAGGCAGTGAGCGTCACTTGCCGATACATGGGCGCGAACAAACGGCACTTCGCGGCGAAGCGTGCAAACTGCGCATTCACCACCGACTTTTCAGCACCCGTGATGTTCAAGTCTGAATTGCCACCCGGCTCATTGGATACCGTCGGGTATACATAGAAACAATCGATCGGCGGATTTTTGGCCGGATGAAACGCCTCGTGCGTCAGGGTGCCGTTCACGGCAACGATCGTCGCATCCTGCGGCGCGGAGCACGCGTCCTGCCGATCCGGCCTGCAGAGCCAGACAGCAGGATTTGAATAATCGGTGGCGGCGGCAGTGGCCGCCCCGTCTTCAGCGCGCGCTGAATCAATGGCCAACCCCAGCGACAAAATGGACGCGATCGCGAGAATCGATCTGATCATGAAGCTCCCCTATGCCCTAATTTTCCGCGGCATTATACCGCAGGAAAAAGCGTCTCCAGCGCTTAAGGCGGGGAGTTATCCCTCGAGCTAGGGGAACAAAGCAATCAAAGCCGGCACGTCTTCCAGCGCCTTCATCATGCCCCAAAGCATGGGAATGCCGACTGCGAGCCATACCAATACGAGCTTGAGCGTGGATCCGGCACCTTTGGCGTTCTGCACTGCAGACTCATCGCTCAAGTGTGCGCCTGCGGCGCCGCCCAGTGTGTTTTCCATGATGCCTCCCGGTTATTCATCTGCCCTACCGAGTACATCGAAAACCGCAGACAGATCGGGACACAGGCTGCTCAATTTTTTTCTGGAATCGACTCCCCAAGCCATAGGGTGCAGCCCGCGAGGAGCGGTGGGAGCAGAAAACACCAGATGCCCTGCTTGGCGTAAATCAGCGCCGCCAGCGCACATCCGGCGGCGAAGCCCGTTACGCTGACCGACATGCGCGACAGACGCAAACGGATTACCTCGCGCGCCGGCGTCGGCACGCCCCGCATCAGATCCGCCAGGTCGATCATGATCTGGATGGTATTGCCGGTCATGATGGTGGTCGGCGGCAACGCGCCCATGTGAATGCGGTGAATGGCATTTTGGATTGCCATCGCGGCGACCAGGACCATCCCCGTCGACAGCGCCGCCCAACCATCGCCGCTCTCAAATGGGCCAAAGGCAATCGCCAGCGCCGCCCCCAAACTCAGCAACACAACCTTGACGCCGAGGATGGTGCGCAGCGCAGGCAATCCCTTTGCCATGAGCGCCACGCTGAACAATCGAATCGCAATCACAACGAGACAAAACATGGGCAGAGCCAACACTTTGGCGAGAGCGCCGCTCGTTCCCAGCACCAGAGCGGCGCCGAGCGTGACAAAATTGCCGGTGACGTGCGTGGTAAACAATCCATGCAGCGCCAGGAAGCCGGCGCAATCAACATATCCGCCATTTACGCTGAGAAGCACGGGCAGGCTCGGTTTCATTGTGTTCCTCTAGGTGCGGGTCGCGAGTTGGTTACTATAGCTGGATGATCAGACTGGGACTGAATGCTGCCGTTGGCCTGGGATTCGCGTTACCTCTCATGCTGGTGAGTTGTTCGCATTCCGCGCCCTACGGTCTCGAAGCCCGAATCGCAACCAAACCCTACTTGGAAATGCCATCCCAAGCCGATGGCAAGATCCCGCCATTGCTCTCGCAGACCGGTGTTTTCAGCGACACGCCCAAGCGCATCGCGAGCCCGGGTTTGATCCCGTACGATCTCAATGTGGCCTTCTGGTCTGATGGCGCGGATAAGTCGCGTTGGATCGCCGTTCCCCCAGGACAGATCATCTTCTCGGCGTCCGGAGAATGGCGCTTCCCTGCCGGCACCGTGTTCGTGAAGAATTTTGACTTGGGCCTGGACGCGGCCAACCCCGGCGCCAAGCGTCGGCTCGAAACGCGATTGTTGGTGCGCGACTCGCGCGGCGGCGTCTATGGTGCGGTCTACAAATGGCGGCCTGACGGCAGCGATGCGGAATTGCTCAGCACAAGCGTCACCGAGACCATTCAAGTCAAGT
>DATNKC010000099.1:0-4863 GCA_035603615.1 Steroidobacteraceae bacterium
ATAAATACTGCGCCAGCGGTTCCCCGACGGCATTGGACAGCAGGATTCCGGCCAGATCGGTCTCGCCTGTCTTGTAGACGAACTTGGTCCCCGGAGCCGCTTCCCGCGGCAGCCGGCGCATGTAGCTGACGACAGGATTGACGCCCGGCTCAAGAATGCTCAAGCCCACCTTGGCCACATCCGAATTCGGATCGGTGTAGCTCTCATTCCATTTCACGCCCGAGGTCATGGTGATCAGCTGGCGCACGCTGACCCCTTCGTAGGCGCTGCCTTTCAACTCGGGAATATACAGCGTGACGGCGTCATCGAGGCTTTTGATCTTACCGTCCTTGAGCGCGGCGCCGATCAGTGTCGAGGTGAGGGACTTCGCGACTGAAAACGAGGTCCAGCGATCCTTCGGGCGGCGGCCCAGTCCATACCGCTCGAGTACGATTTTGCCATTCTTGATGACGAGTACGCCCGAGGCGCGAAACTCGCGCATGTAGCTTTCCGTGTTGTAAGTCTTGTCGCCGACTTTGAAGGTGGGGTCGATTTGCGCCCCCAGCGGCAGCGGGTGCACGGTCTTGCCGCGCTTGAACACTCGAACAGGCGCGAGCTTTTCCATGTTTCGATAGCCCCACGCTTGCTGCTCAGGCGTCCATGTCAAGATCGCCGCGCCTCCGGGTGGCAGAGGCGGATCAGCCGGGGCCGCATTTAAGCTCGCGGCGGCGATGAGCCAGAGAAAACCAAGCGACGGCACAAATATTCTTTTTGTCATTTTCGAAGCTCGCGTGAAGGACTGCGCACAGCAGGTTAGCGCAACGGGAATCGACAGGATATGTGAAAATTGCGGAATGAACACTACACCGGCTGCCCAAGGCAGCTTTCTCTTGAATGTCGCGCGCCAAGCCATGACCAACAATGGCCTGCAGCCGGATTTCGGCGACGCGGCCTTGAAACAGATGGCATCGATTACCGCGGCTGCGCGCGATCCCAGCCCCGATATTCGCGATCTGCGCCAGCTTTTGTGGTGCTCGATCGACAATGACAACTCGCGCGATCTCGATCAGCTCAGCGTCGCCGATCCTTCAAGTCCGGGCGCGACCCGGATTTTGGTGGCGATCGCCGATGTGGATGCCGTGGTCAAGCCCGGCTCGCCCATCGACGATCATGCCCGAATCAATACGACCTCGGTCTACACGTCCGCGGCGATTTTTTCCATGTTGCCCGAGAAACTTTCCACGGATCTCACCTCGTTGGGCGAAAATCAGGAACGTCTCGCGCTCGTTGCCGACATGACCATCAATGCCGCGGGTGTGGTCGTGCAGTCGGATTTGTATCGCGCCTGGGTCGTCAATCGCGCCAAGCTGGCGTACAACGCCGTGGGCGCGTGGCTTGCCGGCACCGGCCCGGCGCCTGCGGGGGTGGCCGCTGTGGCGGGCATGGATCAGCAGCTTCGTACCCAGGATAAAGTGGCGCAGTCGCTGCGCGCCGTGCGCCGCGCGCGCGGCGCGCTCGACTTGGAAACGATCGAAACGCAGCCGGTGTTCAGCGGTGGCATCTTGAGCGATCTGCTTCCCGATGAACCCAATCGAGCGAAACAGTTGATCGAGGAGTTCATGGTCGCCGCCAATGGCGTCACCGCGCAATTTCTCACCGCCAAGGGCTTCAGCGCGCTGCGCCGCGTGTTGCGCGAGCCTAAGCGGTGGGACCGAATTGTTGCGCTGGCGGCGGGGCTGGGAGAGACGTTGCCGGCCGACCCGAGTGCGCCGGCGCTGAACGCATTTCTCGCCAAGCGCCGTCAAAGCGCACCGGATCAATATCCTGATTTGTCGTTGTCCGTGGTCAAGCTCCTGGGGTCGGGCGAATACGTCTTGGACAAACCCGGGCAGGCCATTGCGGGACATTTCGGCCTCGCGGTCGTCGATTACACCCATTCCACGGCGCCCAATCGGCGCTTTCCCGATCTCATTACGCAACGCTTGCTCAAGGCGGCGCTTACGAAGCACGCCTCGCCGTACGGCGACGCCGAACTGCAAGATCTGGCGGCGCATTGCACCCTGCAGGAGCACAACGCCGCCAAGGTGGAGCGCGCCGTGAACAAATCGGCGGCGGCCTCATTGCTGGCTTCACGCATCGGCGCGAAGTTCGACGCCATCGTCACCGGCGCATCGGATAAGGGCACCTGGGTGCGCATATCCTCGCCGACCACGGAGGGGAAAGTGGTCAAGGGATTCCAAGGACTGGATGTGGGAGATCGCGTACGCGTGGTGCTGTTGCACACCGACGTCGCGCACGGCTTCATAGATTTTGCGAGAGACTCGGCATGAAAAACCAGAATACGGAAGATTCCCTGGCGTACCTTGATCCGGAGTTTCTCGCCAGCGATGATGCGCGGCCGCTGCGCATTATCGCCGAATATCTGAATCCGCTGCGCCGTCTGCGACTGCAGCGCGTGCACGACACCATCGTGTTTTTCGGTTCCGCGCGCCTGACGGCGGAGGGGCCGCTCGGCCGCTTTTATACCGAGGCGCGCGAACTCGCGCGGCTCGTCACTTTGTGGTCATCCAGCCTGCCTTCGCATGTGCATCGCTTTGTCGTCTGCTCCGGCGGCGGAGGCGGCATCATGGAAGCGGCAAACCGCGGCGCGCGCGATGCCGGCGGCCGCACGATTGGCCTCAACATCAGCCTGCCGCATGAGCAGCAACCGAATCCTTACGTCACGCGCGAATTGCTGTTCAATTTTCGCTATTTCTTCATGCGAAAACTTTGGTTCGCCCATCTCGCGCGCGCCATGGTGGTTTTCCCCGGCGGTTTCGGCACCATGGACGAACTCATGGAGGTGCTCACGCTGGCGCAAACGCACAAGCTGGAGCGCAAATTGCCGATTATTTTGTACGGCTCCAGCTATTGGAACGAGATCATCAACTTCGAAGCGTTGATCCGCCACGGCGTGATCAGCCGCGCGGATCTAAAGCTGTTCGCCTTTGCCGATGATCCCGGCAGCGCACTGAAGCTGCTGCAGGATGCGATCGAAGTGGGCACCGAAGAAAAAACGCCGGCGTTTGCGCCGTCTCGCTGTCGCGAGACGCCCTAAACATTGCTGACCTGGCAATGCGCGACAAATTGGCGCAGCGGATCGGACAGCACCTTTCTCTCGTGACGAATCATCAAAAAACTTCGCGTCAGGCGCGGCAGGGCGGTTGCCAGCACGCTCAAGCGTTTTGCGGCCACGAGATTGCGCACCACCGAGCGCGACAGGCAGCTGATTCCTAAGCCCTCGGCCACGGAGTTTTTGATTGCTTCGGAGCTGCCGAGCGTCATCGAGGCCGGAATATTGAGCAGATGCGGTAACAGCGCCTGTTCCACGGTCTCGCGCGTCCCCGATCCCACTTCCCGCAGCAGCCACTCGGCCGCGGCGAGCTCGGCGACCCTCAACTTGCGCCGTTTCGCGGCCTTGGCCAGGGGGTGAGCAGGGGAGGCGACAATCACCAGTTCGTCTTCCAGCCAGGGAACCACGATGATGCCCTTCGTGTGACAGGGCCCCTCGATGAATCCGATATCGGTCTCGAAGTCGCGCACCGCGGTGACCACATCGAGCGTATTGCCGATCTGCAGATCGAGGCGCGCGGCCGGCACTCGTTCCTTAAAGCGCGCCAGCAGCGCGGGCAAAATGTAATTGCCAATCGTGGTGCTGGCGAAAATATGCAGCTCGACCGGCAGTGCTTGGGCGCTCGACAGGAAGGCGGTTTCAAGGCTTTGCGCGCCGTCCAATACCGCGAGCGCCATCGGCAGCAACGTCCGGCCATTGTCATTCAGCAGAAGCCGCTTTCCGACCCGGTCGAAAAAGCGCGCGCCCAGGACACGCTCCAGCTCCTTCAACGCGGCACTCGCGGCAGATTGCGACAGCGGGACCGACAAGGCCGCGGCGGTGGTGCTGCCGCTCAAGGCAATGGCACGAAATATCTGCAATTGACGCAGGCTCAGGCGCATTCTGGAGAGTCCGTTAATCGATAAAACAACTTGATTATAAACAAATAATCAATTTTACGAATAGGTCCGTCGCGCGCATAGTTTGGCAACGCGATGACGCGTGCGGCGCAAGGTTCTTATGCAGGCAGCGACAAATCCGCTGGCGCTACCGGCGAAGCCGGGAAGCCCGCGCAGGCAGCGATTGATGAGGCTGCTGCCGGGCATTCTGCTGACCGGCGTCATCGCGATACTTGCCACCGAGCTTGCCAAGAGCGCCTGGATGCAGGCGAATGGCATCAGCGCACTGACGCTCGCCATAGTCGGCGGCATGATCGCCGGCAACACGATTTACCCGCGCATCTCAGGCTTCAGTGCCCCCGGCGTGACCTTCTCCAAACAAATCCTGCTGCGCGCCGGCATCATTTTGTTCGGCTTGCGCCTCACCTTTCAGGACATTGGGCAAGTGGGGGTGGTCGGCGTCATGATCGACGCCATCGTCTTGAGCAGCACTTTTGTCTTGTCGTGCTGGGCCGGCACTCGGCTCTTCGGGTTAAATCGCCGCACGGCGATGCTCATCGGGGCCGGCAGTTCGATTTGCGGCGCGGCTGCTGTGATGGCGACCGAGCCGGTGGTGCGCGGGCGTGCGGAGGAAGTCTCCATCGCAGTCGCCACGGTGGTTGCCTTTGGCACGCTGGCCATCTTTATTTATCCCGCTCTGTATCATCTGAATGATCGCATGCACTGGTTGTCGACCACGCCCTTCGCGTACGGCATCTTCACCGGATCCACCGTTCATGAGGTCGCTCAGGTGGTCGCGGCCGGCAAGGCCGTGGCCGACACCGCGGCGAACACGGCCGTGATCACGAAGTTGGTGCGTGTCATGATGCTGGCGCCCTTTTTGGTGCTGCTGTC
>DATNKC010000100.1:0-2553 GCA_035603615.1 Steroidobacteraceae bacterium
GTGACGGTCTCGTCGGGCAGCCACGTGTTGTACGCCTTATTGGCTTTTTCGCCGGCGAACACCTCCATCCAGTGAATTTTGCGCTTGCCGCCGTAGGCTTTATTCACCGCGGCATCGAACACCCGCACGCTCGCCCGCCAAATGTCGCGGCCCGTTCCGTCGCCCTCGATGAAGGGAATAATGGGCTGATCGGGCACGTGCAATTTGCCGTTCGAGATGCTGATTTTCTCTCCCCCAGCGGGGATTTTGAGGGTGACTGGCTTGGCGTCTGACATTCCTTAAGCTCCTGTAAATGCAGTCGCAATGCTAGCATGCGCGACCGGAGACGAGCATTGCGCAATCTGAAATCAACCCCTGCAAAAGACGGCTTTCGAATGCCCGCGGAATTTGAGCGGCATTCGGGATGTTGGATGTTGTGGCCCGAACGAGCGGACAACTGGCGCCTGGGCGCGAAGCCGGCACAGGCAGCCTTTGCTGCGGTCGCGACGGCGATCGCCGGCAGCGAGCCGGTGACGGTCGGAGTCTCGGCGGCGCAGTTTCAGAATGCGCGCGCACGGTTGCCGCGCAGCGTGCGCGTCGTCGAGATCAGCAGCAACGATGCGTGGATGCGCGACTGCGGCCCAACGTTCGTCATCGATGCGAAAGGGCGCCGCCGCGGCGTTGATTGGACATTCAATGCCTGGGGAGGTCTGCAAGGAGGATTGTACTTTCCTTGGGACCGGGATGATCAGGTCGCGCAGAAGGTTTTGGAGGTGGAGGGCGCTGATCGCTACCGCACGCCGCTGGTGATGGAGGGCGGCGCAATTCACGTGGACGGACAAGGCACGTGCCTGACCACAGAAGAGTGCCTGCTCAATCCGAATCGCAATCCACATTTGACGCGTGAGGACATAGAAGAGCAGCTGCGCCGATACTTGTCGGTGAGCACGGTGATATGGCTGGAGAAGGGCGTCTATCTTGACGAGACCGGTGGTCACATCGATGAGCTCGCCTGCTTCGTGAGTCCCGGGCATGTGGTTCTCACCTGGACGGATGATCGCTCTGATCCGCAGTTTGAAATTTCCCAAGATGCCTATCAACGTCTGCGTCATGCCAGGGACGCGCGCGGCCGCCGCTTGGAGATTCACAGAATTCATCAGCCCGGGCCCCTGTTCATGACGGCCGAGGAGGCCGCGGGCATCGATTCTCATGCCGGCAGTCATCCCCGCCGTGCAGGCGACCGGCTGGCTGCCTCCTATGTCAATTTCTACATCGCAAATAAGTGCGTGGTCATGCCGCTATACGAAAAGCGCCGCGATGCGGCAGCGATGCGCACCCTGAAGCGCTTGTTTCCAACCCGCGAGGTGCTGGGCGTTCCGACCCGCGAGGTATTGTTGGGAGGGGGCAATATTCACTGCATCACCCAGCAAGTGCCTCGCCCGAAGGGCGGTTAGGGAGGCAAAATGGAACTTTGCCGCACGTAACGTCTCGAAAGCCTTTATTCTACGCAGCCTTAACCTTGGGTCCCCCCTCAATAATTGGAATCTGTAGTGCATTCATCGATTAGGAAAAAACTCGCCAACCGGCTGGTCGCGCTGCTCTGCGCGTGCGCGTTCGGGTTGGCGGCGGCAGGCTGCCACAACGACAATCAGGATAGCGGCTTCGGCGTGGCGTGGACCACATTGACCACCACCGATGACGCCGGCCAATTCACCAGTTACTTGGTGACGATCGACTCGGTGGTTATGGTTGGCGCACTGAATGGTGAAGTCGGGGCCATCGAGGTTCCGGAGACTGTCGATTTCACCAAGCTCACCAATCTGTCGGAGCTCTGGGCGACCGCCAGTCTGCCGGTCGATACCTATTCCCAGGCCATCATCACGCTCGACTATACGAGCGCGCAAATTTCTGTGTTGGTAAACGGGGCGCCGGTCAAGGTGAACGTTGTCGACCCCACCGGCGCCGCTGTGACCACGGTCGCGGTCACCGTGAACCTCGACCCCCAAGGCGGTTTGGTCCTGCAGCCCACATTTGCCACCAGCAACGCGCTGCGTCTCGCCTTCAATTTCGACATGACGGCCTCGAATAAAGTCAATATGACCACCAGCCCGCCCACCGTGACAGTTGAGCCTTACATGTCGGTTGCCACCACCGCGGCCGACAGCAAGCTGATTCGAGTGCGCGGTCCGCTGATCAATTCGAGCACCAGCTTGAGTACCTACACCGTCGTGGTGCGGCCATTTTTCGATGAAGTGAACAGTTTGGGAATCGACACGATTTTCAATGATGCCAATACGATTTATACCTACGGTGGCCTCACCTATGTCGGCGCACCCGGAATCACGGCGTTGTCGCAAGCTTCGGCGGGATCGACAATAACGGCAGCGTTCTGCACATTCGAGCCGACGCCGACGCCCCAAGCCGGCGTGATCGCCGGCATTTTTCATTCGGTGTATGTCGTCGCGGGCAGCACCTTGGAAGACTTTTTTACCGAGGGCCTGGAAGGCGATGTGATCGCGCGCAGCGGCAATACGCTCACCATACGCGGCGGGACCCTGGATGCGAATGCGGCCG
>DATNKC010000101.1:0-2522 GCA_035603615.1 Steroidobacteraceae bacterium
CAGAGTGCGCAAGGCAGGATTGGTGCTGCGCTGGCGTCCTTAGGCGGTGAACCGTGCGCCACCACCGCCGGCATTACGGGATGTTCAGCGGGATACCAGTCCGGCGGATTGAGTACATCGAGCGCTGGCGCCCCGGACGCGGCTGATTCGGACGCGGCGCTCTTCGCTGCAGGCGGCGCCGTCGGTACAAAAAAAGCCCATTCGGGGCGTTGTTCGGCGGGGCACGGGCTCGACACAGCAATGGCCATCAGCGCTGCCGCGAGGCGCCACACGTCTAAGTCGGCGCGGATTCGCTGACTTGCGCCACCGCGTTCTCGATGGGAATTTGCACGATGAGCATGGTGCCGCCGGAGGCCGGGTTTCTGACGTCCAAACGGCCCCCCAGCGCTCGGACTCGATGGCGCATGGAAGCCAGTCCGTGCGAGCCGATCGCGGTGAATTGCTCTGCCGGCATGCCGATGCCGTCATCGGAAATGCGCATCAGCAGCGTTTCGTCATCCATGTCCAGACTGATATCGGCCGTTTTTGCCTGGGAATGCTTCAAAATGTTGCTGAACGCTTCCTGCGCGATGCGAAACAATGCGATGGACGCCTCGGATTTGAAGCGCGGCTCTTCGTCCGGATAGGACTCGCTGCACTTGACGCCGGCCGCCATGCAGGTCTCTTTCATTTGCCAGCGCAGCGCCGCGAACAGTCCCACATTATCCAGAAGCGTGGGGCGCAGCTCTTCGATGATGCGGCGTTTCAGATCGACTCCCGCGGCCAGGTTTTGCTGCACGCGATTCAAGCGCAGCTTCAAGTCCGGATCGTCTTTCGTCATGTGCTGTTCAGCCCAGGAAATATCCATGCGCGCACCGACCAGCAGTCCGCCGAGCTCGTCGTGCAATTCGCGCGCCAGGCTCGCCTTTTCGCGCTCCGACACATTTTGCAAATGCGTCGACAGTTCCACTAACTCGCGGGTCCGCTCGCCAACTTCGTGCTCCAGCTTGAGCTTCTGATCGCGCAGCTCGGCGTTCAGTGCGGCGCGGCGCCGCATATCCAGATACACCAGCCGCGTTGCAACGGCTACCAGCAGCATGTTGATGATGGTGCCCAAGAGGGTGATCCAGCGGGACAATGCCAAGGAACCTTCCCAATGCGTGGCGGCCTCGCGATGCTCAACGCCTTCGCGATCGCGCAGCCGATCCAAATTGTCCGCGATGATCGCGCCGGTGTCCGAACCGACGCTGGTTTTCACAAGCGCAATCGCCGCGGCCACGCCTTGAGTTTTCTGGATGGTCATGATCATGGACAGGTCCGCGAGGCGTTTGCCGATCAAGACTTGCAAGTCGCGCACGCTGCCAAGGCCGGGATCCGAGCCGGCGTACGCCTCACTCAAGTTCGCCAGCCGCGGCTCCACGTCCGCCACCACTCTGTTGTAGGTTTCGACGTAGCGTGAGTCGCCGGTCAGCAGATACGTGCGCTGTGCGCCGACCGATCTCGAGAGCGCACTTTGCAGCTCATCGATACTGTGCTCGCGCGCCGCGGATTTCTGTAGGCGTTCGCCTGCCTCCTGCAGTCGCGCCTGACCCTCTCCCGTGACGAAGAACAGCGCGGCGAGGAAACTGATGATGAGAAACGGCGGTACGGCGACGTACCAGCGTCCCAAGCCGTCCAGGGCATCGCTCACGAAGTTCACGCGATTCATTTTGTTAACAAAGGTATTCACTGTCTATTGCCGCCAAGAATTTGCTGCAACGCGCGTGCCAAGCATCGTCTATGATCGCACGCGCCGCGGACAGCTGTCCGGATTCGAAAAATTGTCAATATGGTCCATGGGTTATACAGCGGCGTTGGTTCTGGAGGAAGGCGCCGCCCGGGGCTGCGCCACCAGGCGAATGTAAGGATTACCGGTTTACACTCAAGCTATGCCCATCGTTCAGCTCAATAAAGTCTCGCTCAGCTTCGGCCTGAAACCCTTGCTGGATAACGTCAACCTGCAGTTGCGCAGGGGCGAGCGCGTCTGTCTGCTCGGACGCAACGGCGAAGGGAAATCCTCGCTCTTGCAAGTGATCTGCAAAAATCTTGTACCGGACAGCGGCGAAGTCTGGGTTCGGCCCGGCGTGCGCATCGCGAGTCTCGCCCAGGAGGTATCGCCCGGCAGCGAGGCTCTGGTCCGCGACGTGGTCCTGGGCGGCGCTCAGCATGCGAGGCCGGAGGACGAATGGCAGTCTGAGATGCAAGCCGATCAGGTGATCTCGCGCCTGGAGCTCAAAGGAGATGCGCTGATGAGCGCGCTATCCGGCGGGTGGCGCCGGCGCGTGATGCTGGGCCGCGCGCTCATCGCCGCGCCCGACGTGCTGCTATTGGATGAGCCGACGAATCATTTGGATGTCGAGGCGATTACCTGGCTCGAAAACATGATGTTGGACTATGCCGGGGCCTTGTTCTTCGTCAGCCACGATCGCGCATTCGTACGCCGATTGGCCACCAAAATCGTCGAGCTCGACCGCGGCCAGTTGCGTATCTGGCCCGGCGGCTAT
>DATNKC010000102.1:0-3500 GCA_035603615.1 Steroidobacteraceae bacterium
CGTCACCTGTTCGTCGAATCCCCCGGTGGCCGGAAACGCAGTCCGGACGTGCAGTTGCCCAAATCGACAATCAAAATAGGCACGTCGAGTTCTCACGGCTTCCGCCGGCATGGTCAATTTCGAGTGCTTGGTCACGGATCCTGGCCCTCCAAAAGATGATCCTTTGCATTTAGGATACTCGACTCAGCGGCATGCCTGGGGCGCCGCCTCACATATGTTGTTGTTTTTGAGATACATTAATTTTCACACTTCTTAGCAATAGGGCTAGCTTCGGCGACAGAGCACGGCTAGAGTGTTGCTCGGACGCAATTGGGCTCAAGAGACAAAAGAAGACCGATCGTCGTCGAGCGCTCTTAAAAAAGCGCCACGAGAGGCATGGGGACTTGAAAGCCGGACCATATGGCCCGGCTTTTTTATTGCGGTGATTTATCCCACACGCGGGACATCGTGAATCCGCTCGAACGTCCCCCTCTGAAAATCACTTCCTCGACCAGCCGACCATCGTCGGAAATGCTGTAGTGCTCTTCGAACGGCGGACGATCTTCGTCTTGCTCGCTGCTGCGGACGATTAATGTTTTCTCGAGCCAGCCGCACTTGGGGGGCGGCGCCTCGCGCGCAGCCGGCAACGGTGCGTCCCGATCCGAGGCGTTACTGTGATGATGCGAGTTCTTGGCACCGCTGGGCTGACACACACGCGTCTGACCCAAAGAGGCGAACGTGAGAACGCCGCCCACTTGCTTGATGTCGAGTAGTTTCCCCGGGAATCGCGACGCATCGGCGAGCGCGCTGACCGAGGGTGTCGCAGGCGGCGTCAGGCCCGGATAGCCGCTTGCCGGGCCTCCTCCACGGCCGCCGCGGCCGCCTCCTCGCCCGGAATTGCCGGTGTTGTCCGCTGCGGAAGCCGCTTGGGCGTTGGCCAACTGCAGCAAATGCATGGGATCGTCGCTATCGGCCACATTGAGCTGCCAATGGCCGCTGAAATCCACACCGGGCGGCGGCGCCAAGTTCAGCCCGTCGCTGGCGCAAGCACTGATGAACACCACTGCCGCGAGAAGTGCGACGCGCATGTTAAAACCCCCTAAAATCCGGGGGAGAATCTTATAATGAATTCAACCGACGGAGTGATGTGCGCGGCGGGCCGATCGCAGATCGTTCGGGCCGCAGATCCAGACGCGGCCTTCGAAAGGCTGGAAGCAGACGCGTACACCTTCCGTACGCCGCATGGTTTGCGACCCGCAGGCAATCTTGCCATCGGCGAGATCGGCCTGGATTAGGTCGACCAGCGAGGCGCTGGGCTCGCCGGCATCGGTCGGCGGCAATGCGTGCGCGAGTATGCGGGCCTGCACCTCGTCGCGGTGAGCCGCGTTGCCAAGCACCGCACGTTTGAACTTGTCGAGCACCACCAGGACGGAACTCAATGTGTTGTCCGTCACATCGCTGGGCCGCCCGGTTCCCCCCATGAATTTTAGGTGCAGCAAGCCGCCCACACCCCGCCCTTCATCGTGCAGGCATAGCGCCAGGGCCCCGTGCAGATCCGCGATCAGGAGCATTGGCTCGGGCGAGACATGATAAGTGTCCGGTGCGACCGATACTTCCGTGAGATCTTTAGACAAAATGGGGCACCCTTTGTTACCGCCACGATGCTGCGCCGAACCTCAGATTCGCTCTGCCAAGCAAATCACGGTTTTTACCTATTGCAGAAGGAACTGTTGCGCGGATTGACAAGGATCGGCAATGACTGACAAGGATCGGCAGTCATAAGCTCATGTCGTACGGTAATTGGCGCGATTCAGGGCACGCAAAGTATCGTGTTGCCATGTATCGGTACGATCTCACCGACAAGACTCTCGTGCGCCAGCGGGTGGCGCAGTTTCGCGATCAAACGCAAAGGTTCCTGAGCGGTGCGTTAAGCGAGGACGAGTTCAAACTCCTGCGCCTGCGCAACGGCCTCTACATCCAACGCCACGCGCCGATGCTGCGCGTCGCGATCCCTTATGGGCTGCTATCGACGCGGCAGCTGCGCGCCTTGGCGAAAATCGCGCGCGACTACGATCGTCGCTACGGGCATTTCACGACGCGCCAAAATATTCAGTTCAACTGGCCCAAGCTCGAACAAGTTCCCGATATTCTCGAGGAACTCGCCGAGGTGGAGATGCACGCCATCCAAACCAGCGGCAATTGCATTCGCAACGTTACCTCCGATCATCTGGCCGGCATCACGCCCGATGAGCTCGAGGATCCGCGGCCCTGGTGCGAAATCATTCGCCAATGGTCGACGTTTCATCCGGAGTTCACCTACCTGCCGCGTAAATTCAAGATTGCGGTCACGGGCGCGCCGCAAGACCGCGCCGCCTCGTTGGTACACGATGTCGGTGTGCACATCGTTCGCGGCCCGAACGGGGAATTGGGCTTCGAAATCCTCGCCGGAGGCGGCCTGGGCCGCACACCGATCATCGGCGAAGTCGTGCGGGAATTCCTGCCGCGCGAGCATTTGCTGTCGTACCTGACGGCGGTGCTGCGTGTCTATAACCTGGAGGGCCGCCGCGACAATCTGACCAAGGCGCGCATCAAGATTCTGGTGCGCTCCTTGGGGATCAAGGAATTCAAGAGGCGCGTCGAAGCCGAGTGGCAGCTGATCCGCGAAGAGGGCCTGCGCGTGGATGAGGCGCAGATTGCGCGGATGCAAAGTCATTTCCAACCGCCCCCCTACCGCGCGCTGCCGAACATTGCGCCCGACTCGGGCAGGGAAGCGGCCTTTCGCGCTTGGTATCGCTACAACACCACGGCGCACAAAGTGGCCGGCTATCGCGCCATATTCATCTCGCTGAAGAAGCCGGGCGTGCCTCCCGGCGATGCCACCGATACCCAAATGGACCTCATCGCCGATCTCGCGGATCGCTACAGTTTTGGCGAGGTACGCGTGACCCACACTCAGAATTTGCTGCTCGCCGATGTCGAGCAGGGCCGCGCCTACGAGCTATGGCAGCAACTCGATCGTGCGGGACTCGCCACGCCCAACATCGGCACGTTGACCGACATCATTTGCTGTCCGGGACTCGATTTCTGCAGCCTCGCGAATGCGGGCTCCATCGACGTCGCGAAGCTCATCAACGAGCGTTTCGACGACTACGACTATATCTACGATTTGGGCGAGATCGACATCAAGATGTCGGGTTGCATGAATGCCTGCGGACATCACCATGTCGGCAACATCGGCATTCTGGGTGTCGATAAGGGCGGCGAGGAGTGGTATCAGATCACCATCGGCGGCGCGGCCGGCGCCGACGCTTCCTTGGGAACGGTCATTGGTCCGTCGGTGCCGAAAGCGCAAGTTGCCGAAACCATTGAGCGCCTGCTGGAGGTGTACGTGGAGCAGCGGGGTTCAGAGGAGCGTTTCCTCGACACCGTGCGCCGCCTCGGCGTGAAACCATTCAAGGAGCGAGCCTATGCCGCGCCGATTGCTGCGTAACGCAGAGATTGTCGTCGACGAGTGGCGCTAT
>DATNKC010000103.1:0-12280 GCA_035603615.1 Steroidobacteraceae bacterium
CCTGTGCGGCGTTACCGACAACAAGTTGCCGTTTGCGTTACATGAGTGGCATTCGACGTGGTGCCGGCACTTGCTCGGCTGTGACCCCCAGGTTCGCGACGAGCCGCTTTTTTACCTATTGCGAAATGCGGCGGGCAAGTGTGTCGCCATTGCGCCGTTCATCCTAAGCCGGCGACGGTTCGGGCCGCTCAAGATAGTGTCCATAAGCTTGCTGGGCCCCGACCCCTTTATTACCGAGATCCGGGCGCCGATGATCGAACGCGGCTATGAACATCTGACGGCGCGTGCCGTGCGCGACGGTCTCGCTAGAGTTCGCGATTGGGACTGGATTCATTGGAGCGGCGTGAGCGATGAGTTTGCCGATGCGTTAAACACTGGCGGTGCACTGCGCTGGGAAACTTCCCCGTCCGGCTTCGTCCTCGATTTGCCGTCGAGCTGGGAGGAGTTGCGATTGCGCCTCAAACGCAATATTCGCGAATCTCTGCGGCATTGCTACAATTCGCTGAAGCGCGACGGCCACCGGTTCGAATTTCAGGTGATCGAAGATCCGGCCGGTATAAGGCAGAGCTTGGATAGATATCTTGCGCTGCATACGATGCGCGCGAACGCCCCGCATAGGGTTATTCATCCGGACCGCTTCGCGAGCGGAGCTTGTCGGGAGTTTCTCTACGCAATTTGTGATCGGTTGGCGGCGCGTGGAGCGGTGCGCCTGTTTGCGCTTAAAATCGCAGCAAACGTTGTCGCCATGCGGCTCGGCTTCGTGGTCGGCGACAGTTTATATTTGTATTACTCGGGGTACGACCCACTCTGGGCGCGCTATAGCGTCATGACCACAACTGTCGCCGAAGCGCTCAAGTATGCAATCGCGCACGGCTTCAAGACCGTCAACCTCTCACCCGGCCGGGAAGTCTCGAAGATGCGCTGGGGACCGCGCCAAGTCGACTATGGATCAACGTACGAAGCGAACACCCGGTTACGCTCCCGCTTGGCGAGGAGCGCCTACGTCACCGCTCGCTCTGAAACGGGAATTCAGTCACGAGTTCTGAAGCTGATCACGCCCAAGGATTTGCAACAGAGGCTAAAATCATTGTGATGGAAGCGTGCTCTAGGAGGCGATTGCGCCTCCCGTCTGACACGCGGATACGGACAGGGGCGGCTTTGGGCGACGGCCTCTCAAGACCACGAGGGCGCCCAGCAACAGCGTAAGTCCACTCGCCGCAGAAGTGGGGTCGATTTCGGGTGCGAGAGTCAACGAGGTGATCTCATACTGGACGCCGTAGTTGCCGTTGTGAAAAATGTCGCTAACCGGCCCATTGGTATACGTCTCAAACATCCCTGTACTGCCACTGATGTCCGAAATATTCGGCAAGCCGTTGCTCAAGAATGCGACTGACCCCGAACTGGGATTCAAAGAGATCCAGGACTCAGTGCCAAAGGAACCCGAACCATTCATTTCGAACCCGTTGAGACTGCCGCTCGATTCAGACCCGGGGCCACCGCCAGGGTTTCCGGAAAGACCGCTCGTAGAGCCGCCGCCGATCTGCGAGCTGCCGGCCCCGGTATTGATCGCCCCCGTGCTGTAGCTTGTCGAGAATCCTACAACCTGCACAGTGTCGGAAAATAAATTAACTCCCGTCCCGACCCCTGGCATCGTCGCCAGCCACCCTTGAGGGGAAGAGGATCCAATCGTTCCAGAGACCGTACCGGCGCCTGATATCAAAGGGTCATAGGTGAAGGTAAAACTTCCCGTCACCAGCGTACCGTCCGGAATCAGGACCGCGGTCGCAGGGTTCTGATAAGTGGCGTCCGCAACTCTGCCCGTAAAATCGAACGTGACGGATTGTGCGTTCGCCGCAACCGATCCTAATAGCATGGCGAGCCCCATTGCCCGTTGAGTGATCGCATTCATTAGTTATCTCCCTGGTCGGCGCCGATGATTGAGTCACGCCAGCGTTTTACTGCATGTCCTGTCGCGAACGGCAGGGCACCACGCATAGATACCACGAATTTTTTTGCCCAACAATGATGGTGCCACGCGACATAAAATGGCGGCTCGAATATTGCGATGACATTCAATGGGTAGAAGGCAATCTGTCAAATGGATATCACATTCATTACAGGCGCTACTCATGCGCTCGCGGCGTGAGCAGCTTGGCGATCAGCGAGGTCCAGCCCGACTGATGTGATGCGCCGACTCCCCGGCCAGTGTCGCCGTGGAAATATTCGTAGAAAGGAATGCAATCCTGATAAAAGGGGTCCTGTTGCAGTTGCGGCTGATGGCGCAGGACCGGTCGATCGCCCATGCCGTCCTTCAGGAAAATACGCGACAGACGATGGGAAAGTTCGGTCGCGACTTGGTCGAGGGTTAAAAATTTTCCCGAACCCGTTGGGCATTCGACCTTGAAGTCGTTGCCGTAGTAGTGATGGAATTTCTGCAGTGATTCGATAATGAGGAAGTTCAGAGGAAACCAGATGGGCCCGCGCCAATTGGAATTGCCGCCGAACTGCCGGGTTTCTGACTCACCGGGCGTGTAGCGCACCGACTCGTTGACGTGGCCCACATGCAACTCGAACGGGTGTTCAAGATGCCACTTGGACAGGGCTCGTATGCCGTAATCGGAAAGAAACTCGGTCTCATCCAGCATTCGCTTCAGCAGTTTTTTCATGCGATGACCGCGCAGCAACGACAGCAGCCGGCGCTCGCCCCGGCCCGGGGACTGCCAATGCGACACCAGGCTGGCCAGATCCGGCCGATGCATCAAGAACCACTCCAGCCGCCGCGTAAATCCGGGCAATCGTTCCAATAACTCCGGCTCGAGGGTTTCCACTGCGAATAACGGGATCAACCCGACCATTGAGCGGATACGCAACCGCACACGCTGATTGTTGGGTAAGCAAAGCACGTCGTAATAGAATTGATCCTCATCGTCCCACAGCCCCACGTCATCGCTGAACATGCTGCTCATGGCCTCGGCGATGCTCAAGAAATGCTCGAAGAACTTGCTGGCAATGTCTTCGTAGACATGATTGTGTTTCGCGAGTTCGAGCGCGATGCGCATGAGATTCAACGCATACATCGCCATCCAGCTGGTGCCGTCGGACTGATTGAGATAGCCGCCGGTGGGCAACTCAGAGCTGCGGTCAAATACGCCGATATTGTCGAGCCCTAGAAATCCGCCCTGGAAAATATTCCGGCCCAAGTGATCTTTGCGATTGACCCACCAGGCGAAATTCAACATGAGCTTGTGAAAGACGCGCTCCAGAAATACCAAATCGCCTTTACCGGCGTTTTGTTTGCGATCCAATTGAAACACGCGCCAAGTCGCCCAGGCGTGCACCGGGGGATTCACGTCGCTGAATGCCCACTCGTAGGCGGGAATTTGGCCATTGGGATGCATGTACCATTCGCGGGTGAGCAGCACCAACTGGTGTTTGGCGAACGCGGCATCGATCAGCGCGAATGGGATGCAGTGAAACGCCAGGTCCCAGGAGGCATACCAGGGATACTCCCAGTTGTCAGGCATCGACAGAATGTCGGCATTGTTCAGGTTTCGCCAATCCGCGTTGCGGCCGTGCAGGTGCGAGTCCGGCGGTCTTGGCTGGCCGGGATCGCCTTTGAGCCACCGTGATTGGTCTAAGTAATAGAACTGCTTGTTCCAAATGAGTCCTGCGAATGCCTGACGCTGCACCACGCGCTCGTCGGCGGAGTGCATGTCCTTTTGCAGGTCCGCATAGTAGGCATCCGCCTCGCGCTGCCGTTGTGCCAGCGTTGTATCGAAATCCCGGAACGGTTTCGCGACAATGCGCCGCGACAGGCGTAGGCGAAATTCGCGCTTGCCGCCGCCGGCGATCATCGACTGATACCACACGCCGGCCTTGGTGCCATGGTCCGCGGGATTCACGCGATCCGTCAGACCTTGGACGATGCGGTCGTGAAAGGCGTCCTTGAAGTAACCCTCCTGCCCGAAGTTCCACAGCCGCGGCGCATTCGTTTCGTTTTCGGTGTAAAGCACCTCGGCGTTGCCGTCGAAATACAATCGACTTACGCCCAGGCCGCCCGGCTCGATCGCGATTGCGCCATGCTCAGCGGCCTTGACTTCAGGCTTCTCTGAGCCCGGTTCCCAGCTCCAGGTGTTGCGTAGTACCAATTGCGGGATCACATGGAGCATCGCGCTCGGGCCGCGGTTGTACACCGTGATCTTCATAAGAATGTCGCCCGGCTCGACTTGGGCGTACTCGATGAACACATCGAAGTAGCGGTTTTCCGCGAATATGCCGGTATCCAGCAATTCGTATTCCGGCACATCGGTGCCGCGCCGCGCATTCTCCGCAACCAGATCAGCGTAAGGAAATGCTCTGTGGGGATATTTGTAGAGCATCTTTAAATAGGAATGCGTGGGAGTCGCATCCAAGTAGAAGTAGTGCTCTTTTACATCCTCGCCGTGATTGCCTTCGGCATTGGTGAGGCCGAACATGCGCTCCTTCAAAATCGGATCCGCGCCATTCCACAGCGCGAGCGACAGGCACACCAATTGTTCCCCGTCGCAGAGCCCGCCGATGCCATCCTCGCCCCACCGATAGGCGCGGCTGCGCGCATGATCGTGTGGGAAATATTCCCAGGCAGTGCCGCCGGGACTGTAGTCTTCCCGTACGGTGCCCCACTGGCGCTCGCTTAAATAGGGGCCCCAGTGTTTCCAGCCGTCGGGGCCCACCACGTTGGCGAGCAGACGCTCTCGCTCGATGTTCATTCTTTCCTTAAGCCTTCGAGATCTTGCGCTCGAGATAAATCCAAGAGCGCAGTATCTCAGCGACGCTCCAGGCCTGCGCGAAACAGCCCTTCGCACTGTGAGGTGCGTCACCATCAAAAATCTCGCTGACCGTGCCGATGCACGCCGCGTTCAAATGTTGGGCAATGGGCTCGAGCAGGGATTGCGCCAGACGGGCATCCCCATACACGCGAAAGTGCGCGCGGGCGAACGGCCCGAGCAGCCACGCCCACACCGTGCCCATGTGATAGGCGGCATCGCGGTGCCAGGGATCACCCGCGTAGGCTCCCAAGTAGCCGGAATCCTTCGTGCTCAAGCTGCGCAGTCCGTAGCTGGTCAAAAGATCGCGGCCGCAGCACTCAACGACGGCGCGCATCTGGGCCGGCGGCAGCGCGCAGAAAGGCAGTGATATCGCGAGAATTTGGTTCGGTCTAATCCTTTCATCGCAAGCGTTTGTGCCCTCCACATCGATGACATCGTACAGGCAATGACGTTTTTCATTCCAGAAGCGCGCAAAACTGTTGCTCGCGCGCTCCAACAGCAATTCACAAAAGCGCTTCTCGTTCAAATTGTGGACTCGGCCGGCGGCTCGAACCATGACATTCAGCGCGTTGAGCCACAAGGCGTTGATCTCGACCGGCTTACCCGTGCGCGGCGTGAAAACCTGGTCGCCGTTTTTCGCATCCATCCAGGTGACTTGTGTGCCTGCCTCGCCGACATGCAGAAGTCCATCCTTCTCATCAACTTGGATCCCGTAGCGCGTGCCGTCAACGTGCGCATGAATGATCGACACCAGCGTAGGGAATAGCTGGCCGAGCAGTTCCGGATTGGGCTTGGCTTGCAGATAATCTTCGAGCGCATGAAACATCCACAGCGTCGCATCGGCCGTGTTGTATTCCGGCGCCTCGCCGCCGTCCGGAAATCGGTTCGGCAGCATGCCGCGATCGACGAAGCCGGCGTAGGTCTTCAGGATGTTCGCGGCGATGTCGTAGCGCCCCAAGACGGTCGCGAGACCTGGCAGAGAAATCATGGTGTCGCGGCCCCAGTCGGCAAACCACGGATAGCCGGCAATAATGCTGGCCGCCGCGGCGCCCGTGTCCCCGCGGCGCACGATGAATTGATCGGACGCGCGGGCCAAGGTGCGGATCCACGCCGGCGCGTTCCTCGGCAGGCGGGCGGCCAAGATCTTGCCGTCGTCTTGAATCGACTTCGCGACTTCGCCTCCAGCGGCGGGCGCCGCGGTCTCGGCGGTGGCGATGAAGTACATCGGCACGCGTACTTCGAGATCGGCGCTGAAACTGCCCGGAAAAAATAAATCCTCGGAGGCATCCAGTCCGCGCTGCGCTTCTTCGCGATGCCAAAAATTCCAATACCACTCAGGAGTCGCCGTGAACTTACCTGCAGTGACGAGCAGGCGATAGGGCCGGGCTCCGGGAGAGGCCTGGATGCGGCACTGATCAGCCGAGGACTCCAACTCAAAGGGCTGCGCGCCGTGAGACTGACTGTGGAAATCGCGGTACGTCACATAGGGTTTGAGCGCGACGCGCATGGGCGCGGTGCTCCTGATCAACTCCAAGCGCAAATAGCTGGTATTGGCTCCTTGCGCCATGAAAATCTGCAATTCCAGGAGCGCATCGGCGATCGCATATCGCCAGGTGGGAATGCCATCGAGAACCGCAAAGGATTCCAGATGCACAAAGCCTTGGGGGCTGACCGTGCCGCCGGCGAATTCATTGGCGGTCAGGTCGGTCTTGAGGCCTAAGTACTCCACGCTCAGATCGATCTTGGCCACCAGCAGCGTGCGTTGCACGGGCGGCGTCAGGCTCGCCATGAGGAATCCGTGATAGCGGCGCGTATTGGCAAGCGCCACGGTGCCGCACGCGTAGCCGCCGAGGCCATTGGTCACCAGCCACTCATAATTGGCGGCGCCCTCCCAATTGCCGCAGACCTGACGGCCAAGGGTCAAATTCGTGACCTTCTCATTGAAAAACACCGTGCCGAAGATGCCGTAGAATAGCGGTTTGCCCCAAGCAAGGTGTCGGATGACGTTTAAAAATTCGAAGGAACCCGCTGCATTGATTTGCGGTTCCGTGGCCTACGACACCATTTTGGTGTTTCCAGATCGATTTAAGACCCACATCCTGCCGGACAAGCTGCACACCTTGAACGTGTCCTTTCTGGTACCCGAAATGCGCCGCGAATTTGGCGGCTGCGCCGCAAATATCGCCTATGGCCTGCATTTGTTGGGCGACCGGGGACTCGCGATGGCGACGGCGGGTCACGATTTTGGCCCGTACCGCGATCGCATGCTCTCGCAGGGGCTGTCGGTGGATTTCATCCGACCGGTCGATGAGGCCTTTACGGCGCAGGCCTTTATCACCACTGATTTGGATAACAATCAGATCACGGCCTTTCATCCTGGCGCCATGCAGTTCGCGCACCTGAATAAGATCGCGGATGCCGGGGCGGGCATTACGCTCGGCATCGTGGCGCCGGATGGCCGTCAGGCCATGATCGAGCACGCGGCCCAGTTCGAGGCGGCATCCATCCCCTTTATCTTCGATCCCGGTCAGGGAATGCCCATGTTTGGCGGGGACGAGCTCAAGACCTTTATTCGGCAGGCGCGCTGGGTGGCGTTGAACGATTACGAGTGGGGCATGCTGCAACAAAAAACCGGGCTCTCGGTCGCTGAGGTGGCCGCTCAAGTGGAGGCGCTGATCGTGACCCAGGGGTCGGAAGGATCCACGATTTATACCGGTGGGCGGACATTGCGCATCCCCAGTGCGAAGCCTGAAGCAGTAATCGATCCTACCGGTTGCGGGGATGCCTATCGGGCTGGTCTAATTCACGGGTTGTTGCACGGCCTGGATTGGGAAACGATCGGCAGGACGGCCTCGCTGATGGGCGCGATCAAGATCGAATCGCGCGGGCCGCAGAATCACCGCTTTACCCGGACCGAGTTTGATCAACGGTATCGGGATAATTTCGGATAAATTTCAAGGAATTACATTCATGAGTAGAAGTAGCTTCTCATTCACGTCGGAATCGGTCTCAGAAGGCCATCCGGATAAAGTGGCGGACCAGATTTCGGACGCCGTCCTGGATGCCATTCTGGCAGCCGATCCGCGCGGGCGCGTGGCCTGCGAGACGCTGGTGAAAACCGGCGTGGTGATCGTGGCGGGCGAGGTGACCACCACGGCCTGGGTGGATGTCGAAGCGCTGGTTCGAAAGACCGTCTTGGATATCGGTTATGACACCTCGGACATGGGCTTCGACGGCGCGAGCTGCGGCGTGCTCAACATCATCGGCAAGCAGTCGCCGGACATTGCCCAGGGCGTGGATCGCAAGGACGAACGCAAGCAAGGCGCCGGGGATCAGGGATTGATGTTCGGCTACGCCACCAACGAAACCGACGTGCTGATGCCGGCGCCTATCACCCTGGCGCACCGCTTGGTCAAGCGCCAGGCTCAAGTGCGCAAGAACGGCAAGCTGCCCTGGCTGCGCCCGGATGCGAAAAGCCAAGTCACCTTGCGCTACGAGAACGACAAGCCGGTCGGTCTGGAAGCGGTGGTGTTGTCCACACAGCATTCCGATGACATCAGCACCAAGCAGTTGCGCGAAGCGGTCATGGAGGAAATCTTGAAACCCGTGCTGCCGGCCAAATGGATCGACAAGCGCACCAAGTACCACATCAATCCCACGGGGCGATTCGTCATTGGCGGACCGGTGGGCGACTGCGGGCTCACGGGGCGGAAAATCATTGTCGACACCTATGGCGGATTCGCGCGCCACGGCGGTGGCGCCTTCTCGGGCAAGGATCCTTCCAAAGTCGATCGCTCGGCGGCCTATGCCGCGCGCTACGTGGCCAAGAACATCGTGGCCGCAGGGCTGGCCGATCGCTGTGAAGTTCAGGTCTCCTACGCCATCGGCGTGGCCGAGCCGACCTCCATCATGGTGGAGACCTTCGGCACGGGAAAACTCTCGGACGCGCGTCTGACGCAGCTGGTGCGGGCGCATTTTGACCTGACCCCATTCGGGCTGAGAGAGATGTTGGACCTGGCGCGGCCCATCTATCAAAAAACCGCTTCTTACGGCCATTTCGGCCGCAAGGAAGAAGAATTCAGCTGGGAGCGCACCGACAAGGCTGAAACGCTCGCCGCGGAATCTAAAGCAACGCGCGCTGCCTAAGCCGCTTTAAGGAGTCGAATCGTAATGAATGCAGCAATCAAGGCGCAGGCCGATTTCATCGTCAAGGATCTCGCGCTCCAGGACTGGGGACGCAAGGAAATCAAAATTGCCGAAACCGAAATGCCCGGGCTCATGGCGATTCGCCACGAGTTCGCCGCACAGCAGCCGCTGCGCGGCGCGCGCATTACCGGTTCCTTGCACATGACCATTCAAACCGCGGTGCTCATCGAAACCTTAAACGCCCTGGGCGCCCAGGTGCGATGGGCGTCCTGCAATATTTATTCGACTCAGGATCATGCGGCGGCCGCGATCGCGGCCGGCGGCACACCGGTGTTCGCGGTGAAGGGCGAGTCCTTGGCCGAATATTGGGACTATACGCATCGCATCTTTGAGTGGCCGGATGGCGGCTATTCCAACATGATCTTGGACGACGGCGGCGATGCCACGCTCTTGCTGCATCTGGGTGCCAAGGCGGAGAGCGATGCATCGCTCATCGCGAAGCCGGGCAGCGAAGAAGAGGAACATCTGTTCGCGGCTATTAAGGCCAAGCTCAAGGCCGATCCGAAGTGGTACTCAACGCGGCTCGGCAAAATCAAAGGCGTGACCGAAGAGACCACCACCGGCGTGAAGCGGTTGTATCAAATGGCGAAGGATGGACAGCTGGCCTTCCCCGCCTTCAATGTGAACGATTCCGTCACCAAGTCGAAGTTCGACAATTTGTACGGCTGCCGTGAATCCTTGGTCGATGCCATCAAGCGTGCCACCGACGTCATGATCGCGGGCAAAATCGCCGTGGTGTGCGGCTATGGCGATGTCGGCAAGGGCTCGGCGCAGGCGCTGCGTGCACTCTCGGCGCAGGTGTGGGTCACGGAGATCGATCCGATCTGCGCGCTGCAGGCCTCGATGGAAGGCTATCGCGTGGTCACCATGGATTACGCCTGCGACAAGGCCGACATTTTCGTCTCGGCGACCGGCAATTTTCATGTCATTACGCACGATCACATGCAGCGCATGAAGGATCAGGCCATCGTCTGCAATATCGGCCATTTCGACAATGAAATCGAAGTGGCGGCGCTGCGCCAGCATACGTGGGAGAACATCAAGCCACAGGTCGATCATGTGATTTTCCCGGACGGTAAGCGGATCATTCTGCTGGCGGAAGGTCGATTGGTGAATTTAGGTTGCGGCACGGGACACCCCTCGTACGTGATGAGCTCATCGTTCGCGAATCAGGTGCTGGCGCAAATCGAATTGTTTATGCATACCAAGAAGTACCCGGTCGGTGTCTACGTGCTGCCGAAGCACCTGGATGAAAAGGTGGCGCGATTGCAGCTCTCAAAACTCACCGCGCAGCTGACGGAGTTGACCGATGTGCAGGCGAAATATATCGGCGTGAACAAGCAAGGTCCCTACAAGGTGGATCAGTACCGTTACTAGGGATTGAGGGCATCTAAAGTGACGTCGAAAAAGGTTTACGCCGACGCGGCATCGGCACTCAAGGGCGTGGTCAAGGATGGCATGACCTTGATGTGCGGCGGATTCGGCGTCTGCGGAATTCCTGAAAACTTGATCGCCGCGCTGCATGATTCGGGCGTGCGCAATTTGACGGTGGTATCCAACAACGCCGGGCTCGATGGGGTGGGCTTAGGCTTGCTGCTCCAGGCCCGGCAAATCCGCAAAATGATTTCCTCCTATGTGGGCGAGAACAAAGAGTTCGAGCGCCAGTACCTGGCGGGCGAAGTGGAAATTGAATTCAACCCGCAGGGTACGATGGCCGAAAGGATTCGCGCCGGCGGCGCTGGGATTTATGGGTTTTTCACGAAAGTCGGCGCCGGCACGCAGGTGGCGGAAGGCAAGGAGACGCGCACCGTCGATGGCGAGACCTATGTGCTGGAAAAGGGGCTGGTAGCCGATGTCGCCCTGGTGAAAGCATGGAAGGGCGATACCGAGGGCAACTTGATCTACCGAAAAACCGCGCGCAACTTCAATCCCAATATGGCCACCGCCGCGCAAGTGACCCTGGCCGAGGTTGAGGAATTGGTGGAGCCGGGTGTTCTCGATGGCGACTCCATTCACACCCCGGGAATTTTCGTGCAGCGCATTATCCAGGGCGCGAATTACACGAAGATGATTGAGAAGCGCACCGTGCGCAAACGCATGGAGGGTTCGCGTGCCGTGGTCGCGTGAGGATCTGGCCGCAAGGGCGGCCAAAGAACTGAAGGACGGCTTTTACGTCAATCTCGGCATCGGCATCCCGACGCTGGTGGCGAATTACATTCCACCCGGCATGCACGTGGTGCTGCAGTCGGAGAATGGCATGCTGGGTACCGGTCCTTTCCCATTCGAGGGCGAGGAAGATCCGGATCTGATCAACGCCGGTAAACAAACCGTCACCGCGCTGCCCACGACCTCGTATTTCTCCTCCGCCGACAGTTTCGCCATGATCCGCGGCGGACACATCAATTTGGCCATCTTAGGTGCGATGGAGGTGGCCGAGAACGGCGATCTCGCCAATTGGATGATTCCCGGCAAGATGGTGAAAGGGATGGGCGGGGCGATGGATTTGGTCGCCGGCGTCAAACGGGTCGTGGTGGTCATGGATCACACCTCGAAGGAGGGCGATCCGAAATTCAAAAAGGCTTGTGAATTGCCGCTCACGGGCACCAATGTGGTCGACCTCTTGATTACCGATCTCGCGGTTTTCTCGCGGCCTACGCGCAGGGATTTGTTCAAGCTGATTGAAGTCGCGCCCGGAGTGACGCGAAATGAAATTAGGTCGAAGACTCCGGCAAAGTACTTAGAGTAATTAAACCGCCGCCGCCGCCCGCAAGCTTGCGCGGCGCTGTTGTTCCTCGCGAACGTCTGAATCGGCCAGCCCGGTATTCGCGGCAATGATATCCACCAACCGATGGGTCGGATCCTTGGGCAACGTCACTTCGTGAATTCGCTCCCAGATGCGAATCCGTTCTTCAGCCGTCTTGAGGCGGGATGACTGTTCCGCCAAATCCATGCGGCGTCGCTCCGCGGCTTCAGCCTGCTGATGTACCAGCCTGGCTCGGAAGTCCATCATCGGATCCTCGGGCGAGGATGTCGAGGGTCGGCCGAGGCTGGGGCTAGGTTTGTATGGGTTCACGCGCGTCTCCTACAGGGTACCCGCCAAGGTAACACTTGTATCGATCAGCGTGAGGTAGTTTTGCAAGCGAAGCCAGTTTAAGAGCGCCAGGTCATTTCACCGACTGACGCGACGCGCTGAGCTTGGGCCAACGGCGGATGTAGTCGGCCTGTTCCGGTGTTTGCGGGATGGTGGGCCAACTCTGGGAGCGCTC
>DATNKC010000104.1:0-5867 GCA_035603615.1 Steroidobacteraceae bacterium
AATGCCACCATCGACCCCCTGCCGGCCGCCGCGCGTCAGCTGAAAGAATATTTCGCCGGTCAGCGCCGCGACTTCGATCTGCCATTGCGCATGGCGGGCACCGAATTTCAGCAGCGCGTGTGGCGCGAGCTGACAAAAATTCCCTTCGGTGAAACGCGCAGCTACGGACAGCTCGCCAAACGCTTGAACAATCCCAACGGATCGCGGGCGGTCGGGCTCGCCAATGGCCGCAATCCGATTGCCATCATCGTTCCCTGTCACCGGGTCATCGGCGCCGATGGTTCGTTGACCGGCTTCGGCGGCGGCATCGAGCGCAAAGAATGGCTGCTGAGCCATGAGGGTCTTCCCGGCACGCGGGCACTGCCCTTGGGCGAGGCCGTGAACAAAGGCGTCGCCGCCTAACCAGTGCCGAGGTCTAGATCAACGGCAGCATAATGGTGAACACCACGCCGCTGCCGTCATCCCGGTTGGCCGCGACCGCCGTGCCGCCATGAAATTCGGCGACGAGCCGCACGATGTACAAGCCTAAACCGAAATGCGGTTTGTCATCGCCGCCCTGGCGCTGCTCGAACAAGGATTCGAACAGGCGTCCCATCAAGGCTTCGGGGATGAGCGGCCCGTCATTGGCGACTTGCAGACAATAATTCTCCGGCACGCGCTCGAGGCGCACCGTGACCGTGCCTTCCCTCGGGCAAAAATCAACGGCATTCTCGATGAGCTTGTCGAGCAACTGAACCATGAGATCCGGCGCGCCGCGCGCAAAGCAGGGATCCTCCGGCGTTTGCAGCGCGAACTGCGTGCCCGGAAAGCCGTCGCGATAAGCGGCGACGGCGGAGACCAATAATTCCCGCAGATCGAAATTCACCCTCTCCGATTGTTTGATGCTTTCCTCGACCCGTGCCGCCGCGCCCAGCGCACTTAAGATCGATTGCAGTCGCTGGGTTCCCTCGCGAGCGCGTGTGATGTAGTGAAGCTGATCGTCGCGCAGGCCCTCCGACTCAAGATTGTCCAGCGAAGAACGGACGATGGTCAGGGGCGTACGCAGCTCATGAGACAGCTTGCCGCCCAAGGTTCGCAGATATTGAGCATGTTCATTCAAGCGCGCCAACAGTCTCTCGAAGCCGCGCGACAACGCGCCGATCTCATCCGCGCTCGCGGACTCCGGCATGGTCAGTTGAATTCTTCCATCGCTGCCCACCGCCGATTCGGCGGCATCCCGCAACCGGCCGATGCGCAAGCTGATCCAGGTGGCAAAGACGAACATGATGATGACCGCGGCCGCGGTTGCGATCAGGGTGAGATTGAACAGGCGGCTCAGCGCGCGGTCGCGCAGCGCCAACAGCTGATCCGCCGCCTGCTCCAGAACGACCGCGCCGTGCAGGTGACCTTCGATAACAATGGGCGCCGCAGCGGTCAAGCGCATTTCCCGGTAGCTGCCGCCGAGTACCCATTGCGCATGCGCCCGGCCGTGAAGCGCCGAGCTGACGCTCTCGCCGCTCAAATGATCGGGAGAGACGGGCAGAGTCGGCATGTCGGAGGTGTCGATGCCCAAAAAATAGCGATACCAAATCGGTTCTGATTCTTCCGCTTCGCCGCGCTTCTTCGAGACCACCGTGCCGGCGCTGCCGAGCTTCAGCGCATTGGCGTCGATCACCGTTGCGCGGGTGCCATCGCCGATGAAGGTCTCGAGCAGGGTGTCGAGTCCCGGCGTCGCGAAAAATAGCCGGCCGCCCGCGGCGCTGTCAGCCGCGAAGCCGGCCTGGCCCTTGCCGCGCCCATCGAGCGCCTCGACCCAGAGATGCCGCCCAACAAAGCTTAAGGGGATGCGGGCTTCCAGGTGGTAGCCGGCCGCAGTCTGCAGCCAAAAAGCCTGAATTCGAGGTTCCGCAACCACTCGATCGACGCCATCCTCCCCTATGACCACGCTTTGCGCGGCAATCAGCCCCGGCGCATTCGTTCCAAAGAAATACGTTTCGCGTCCGTTGGGTCCATCCAGCACGAAATTAACCCGATCGAAGCGGTCGATGTCCGGCCGCACGTCATTGGGCTCAGCGTCAAAATGCGAGTCATCGACTGCGATGAACAGATAGAGGAACCCTTCAGTCGAGCCGGCCTGAAGGCGCGCGCGATACCCGGTCGTGGTGGGCAGCGGGGTCGGTTCGGCCGGCACATCCCAATCCTGCCGATAGCCATCGAGCAGCGGTTGTGTCACCAAAGGATAGACATACAGATCGCCGGCACCCGCCGAAAATGGCTGAGTGTCCTCGGCATCGTGGAACACCCGCTGCGGTTGGGCGGATAGCGCGTTGGCAATGGTGGCGGCGCTCGCCAACAGCGATTGCTCCTGCGAGCTGCGCAGCGCGGTCTCGAGTTCTTTAGCGTATTGGCAACCGGCCCACGGCAACACCAGGGTGGTGAGCGCGACGATCAACAATTGAAGTCGGATGCTCACTCGACCCAGCGATAACCCATACCGTACACGGTCTGAATGGCGTCGAAAGCGGCGTCGACTTGCTGAAACTTGCGCCGCACGCGCTTGATATGCGAGGTGATGGTGTTGTCGTCCAATACGACATTCGCGGCGTCCATCAATTGTTGGCGGTTCTTCACATGGCCGGGGTTCTTCGCCAAGGCATGCACGATCCAAAATTCCGTCAGCGACAGGGTGACCGGCGCGCCGTTCCAGGTGGTTTGCATTTTCTCGCCGTCGATCGATAAAGCCCCGCGACGCACGATCTCCGCGGCATTGTCGGGGCGGCGGAGGGCATCGATGCGCCTGAACAGGGCGGCGACTCGAGCCGCCAAATGCGGCAGGCTGACGTCCTTGGTAAGAAAGTCATCCGCGCCCAACCGCAGTCCCGACACCGCATCCAGCTCGCTGTCCCTGGCGGTCAGAAAGATGATCGGCAATTCCGCCGACAGCGCGCGCAGATCGCGGCACAGATCGAAGCCGCCTTCGGCCTCGTCCTCGAGCGAGATGTCGATGATGGCAAGATCAGGCAGCCGCGCGTTGAAAGCCTGCATGGCCGTGCGGCGATTGCCGTAGGTCTTGATCGAATAGCCGTGGCGGGCGAGGGCGGCGGCGTAATTTTCCCGCAAAGCCGGCTCGTCCTCGACGATGGCAATCTGCTTTTTCATGAGTGAATCATAGCCGAACAGGGCCCTAGGTTCGGCGCCTAAGGACGATTGCCATGATTGGCCAGAATTGGCCCGCGGATCGCCCGATTCGCGTCCTCAGAAAATGGCGTTTTCCCTCAGACACTGACCCCACGCCAAGAGGAGAGCAGCCCATGTCCATCACAACTTTAGGTCCAAGACATCCCACCGGTTCATTCTGGTCGGCGCGGCGCGAAGCCTCGCTGAATTGGTTGGCGCTCGGGCTGCTGCTCGCGGCCTGGAATGCTTCGGATAATGATGCGGCGGCAAAAGCACGTCCCAGACCGGAAGCGTTGCGCGGCTATTCCTATGTTTCTGTCAGAGCGGCGCACCGGGTCTCGGCGCAGGAGCGGTAGAGCGATTCATCGCAAAGGTCACAAATCCGTCAACGTATTGTAAAGCTTGCTACCTCTAATGGCGTGGCGTCATGCTCGCCACAGAAACTTCTAAACAAATACTGATCGTCGATCGGGATGTTGCAACAGTGGAGCCGCTCCGCCAGAAATTGGGCGAGGCAGGTTTCATGGTGCGCGCCATCACCGATAGTTCGGCGGCGGTTACCGCTGTGGCCGAGCGGCCGCCTCACCTGCTCATCATCGATTGGAATGTCCCCGGTTTTGCGGCGCTCGAGGTGATTCAGCGGCTGCGCAAGGCCAAATCGCCGCAATCCATCCGACTGATCATCTTGTCGGAACTGTCGGGCGAAGAGCATGTGGTCACCGGCCTGAATCTGGGTGCCGACGATTACATCACCAAGCCGTTTTCATTGCGTGAGGTGGTCGCGCGGGTCTGCGTGTTGCTGCGTTCTCATTCTCACGAAGCCGAACATTTGGCGCTTTGCTGCGACGAGCTGGTTCTGGACGCAGCGACCAATCGCGTCACGATTCGCGGCAACTTGATCAATCTGCGCGGCGTGGAATATCGGCTGCTGGAGTTTTTGATGGCGCACGCCGGCCGCACCTTCAACCGGACGCAACTGTTGAGTCAGGTTTGGGGTGGCGACACCGATGTCGATGAACGTACGGTCGATGTCAACGTGCAGCGACTGCGGAAAATCCTAAGCGAACGAGGCTACGAGGCCTACATCCAAACCGTGCGTGGTTTCGGCTATCGGTTTGCGCCGCCGGCCTATGCCGAATGAGCATCTGATCACGTTTTCTGTTGTTCCACGTGATGTTCCACGCCTAAGTTCCTTGTTTGTAAGCAAATCTTCTTCCCCAAGTCATCCTTTCGTAACACCAAATCGCGATCTTAGGAGCGTCGGAGGACACTTGGAGGACGAGAGATGCAGGAGCGTAACGCCCACTCGCCGATGAGATTGCGAACAGTCTTCATCTCAGACATCCATCTGGGTTTCAAAGGCTGCAGCGCCGAATGGCTGCTCGATTTCCTGCACATCATTGAAACCGACACGCTCATTTTGGTCGGCGACATCATCGATGTGTGGAGCATGCAAAAAAACATGTTCTGGCCGCAATCGCACAACAATGTGCTGCGGACCATCCTGGGCAAGGCAAAGCGCGGCACCAAGGTGATCTTCGTCCCCGGAAATCACGACGAAGTGTTTCGCGAATTCGATGGAGCCGTGTTCGGCAACCTCGAAATTCATCGCGAGTACATCCACGAGGGCGCCGACGGCCGGCGTATGCTGGTGCTGCACGGCGATGAATTTGACAGTGTCGTGAAGTGCAGCCCCTGGCTGGCCAAGCTCGGCAGCAACATTTACGACATTCTGCTGGCCGCGAATCCCTATATCAACTGGTTCCGGCGCAAGCTCAATCTGCCGCACTGGTCGCTATCCATGTACCTCAAGCAGAAGGCCAAGACCGCCGTGCAATACATCGGCAGCTTCGAGGAAGCCGTGGCGCAAGCTGCGCGCAAGCGCGGCGTCGACACCGTGGTCTGCGGCCACATTCACCGTGCCGAGATTCGCGACATCGACGGCATCCGCTACTGCAACGATGGCGATTGGGTGGAAAGCTGCACGTCACTGGTCGAGGACATGAGCGGACAGCTGCGACTGATCGATTGGCCGAAAGTCCGCGAGCAAGCCCAGCCGGCACCGCTGCCGCTGCCCGTGGGCCAGGCCGCTTAAACGCCGGAGCAATGATGAGCGAAGTGAATGTGTTGTGGAGTTCGCCCTGGCTGACGCTGCAGAAGAGTTTGGCGAGCAGCCTCGGAGGGGCGGGACCCGTTGCGATTGGTTCGGCCTCCAAAGCGCCGGTTCAGGCCCGGGCGTTGGCCGCCAGTTCCTGGCTGGTACGCGCCCGCAGCCGCAAAGTGCAGGTGTGCCAGATCATCTAATAAAATCGATTTGATCGATCCCCCTCGATGACTCGGCCGCCGGGCGCGGCCCTTTCTTTAAACAAATTTGCCGCATCACTGTCCGCGAATCGTCATGTTGGCCGGGCAGTATCGAGACATTCCTACTTTGGGCCCGGAGAAAACCCATGAGCAGTCTCGATTTCGATCTGGATACCCAGATGAGCCACCTCGAAACGGAATGGCGCCAGGCCTACGAAACCACGGTGGCCGCTCGCGCGGAACTGCAGGCACTCGCCGCCACACCTAAGCCGAGCCTAACGGCCATTGCCAAGGCGCAAACGCGACTCGAGCGCGCGGAAGGGGCGAAAGCGCACATCATGGCAAAGATAGAGAGGCTCGAAGACCGTTTGCTCGGCTAGGACGGACGCCTCCAAGGAGATCGTATG
>DATNKC010000105.1:0-4297 GCA_035603615.1 Steroidobacteraceae bacterium
GCAATTCCGAACAGAAGACCAATGTTGTCGCCGATGCCGGCACTGCGCACGGCCGTCGTGATCTCGGCGAGTTCCAAGCTCCCCGTGACGCCATAAACAATGGACATGCCGTACAGCAAGGTCCCCGAGGCCATGGAGCCCAACACGAAATACTTGATGGCCGACTCCGCCGCGATGCCGGAGTCGCGGTCAAACGCCACCATGGCGTACAGGCACAAGGACATCAGTTCCAAGCCCAAGTACAGGGTAATGAGACTTGCAGCCGAGATGAGAACCATTCCGCCGACCGTGGCGAAAAGCCCAAGTACAAAGTACTCGCCCTTGAGGATCAAGCGGCGCTGCAGGTAGTCGGTGGAATACACGAATACGGCCGCCACGATCAGAATCATGGCGATCTTCAGTACCTGCGCCATCCGATCCAGTTCGAACAGGCCGCCGAGCGCGAGGATCTTGGTCGGCAGGGGCTGTACCGCGACCAGCACCGCGGTGACAATCAAACTGACTATCGCCAGCCAGCCCGTCCAGCGGCGCTGCGAATCATTCAGCAGCAAATCGAGCATCAGAATGGCGCAGGCCGCGAGTGACAGGAAAATCTCCGGCCAAGCGTAGACCAGGCCTGAATTGAAAAAACTCGGATTGAATGCGCCTGCGATCATACGTACCTTAAAGAGCAACCTTAGAGACGAGCAGCTGCTCGGCCAAATGCTGCGTCGTGGCCCGCATCACATCGAGAAGCGGCGCCGGCCACAGTCCGACCAACAGCACCGCAACGGCGAGCAGGCCCAGCACCAGAAACTCGCGCCCGTTGATATCCTTGAGCGCCGCCACCTTGTCGTTCGCGACCTCTCCAAAGATCACGCGCTTCACCAGCCACAACGTGTAGGCCGCGCCGAGAACCAGGGTGCTGGCCGCCAGGAACGCATACCAGACATTGGCCTTGAACGCCGCCAAGATGACCAGGAACTCACCGACGAATCCCGAGGTTCCCGGCAAAGCCGAATTGGCGAGCGCGAACAGCACCATGAAAGCGGCAAACTTCGGCATGGTATTGACGACGCCGCCATACGCCGCAATCTCGCGGCTGTGAACGCGGTCGTACATCACCCCGACACACAGGAACATCGCGCCGGACACCAAGCCATGCGAGAGCATTTGCACCATGGCGCCATCCAACCCCAGCTCGATGCCGGCGGTCTTGCCGGTGTGCGCGACAATTTGAAATCCGATAAACATTCCCAACGTGACGAAGCCCATGTGCGCAATCGATGAATACGCGATCAGCTTCTTCATGTCGCGCTGTGCGAGGGCCACGAAACCGATGTAGATCACCGCGATCAGCGACAGGGTAATGATCAGCCAATCCAATTCGCGGCTGGCATCGGGCGCGATCGGCAGCGAGAAGCGCAGAAAGCCGTATCCGCCCATTTTCAACATGATGGCGGCCAGCACCACCGAGCCGCCCGTCGGCGCCTCGACGTGCGCGTCCGGCAGCCAGGTATGCACCGGAAACATCGGCACCTTCACGGCGAACGCCGCAAAGAAGGCCAGAAAAATGAAAGTCTGTTCTCTCAAGGTGAGCGGCATGTGCTGAAACACCGCCAGCTCATAGCTGCCCGACTTCAGGTACAGGTAAATCAGCGCAACCAGCATCAGCAGCGAGCCGATGAAGGTATAGAGGAAGAACTTGATGGTGGCGTACACCCGGCGCGGTCCGCCCCACACGCCGATGATGATGAACATCGGCAACAGCATCGCTTCCCAAAACACGTAGAAGAGCACACCGTCGAGCGCCGCGAACACCCCGATCATCAAGCCTTCGAGGATCAGGAACGCCGCCATGTATTGCGACACGCGCTTCTGGACGTTCTCCCAGCTGGCAATCACGATCAGCACGGTGGTAAAGGTGGTCAGCAAAATCAACGGCATCGAAATACCATCGACGCCGATGTAGAACTCCGAATGGATGGTCGAAATCCATGGCGAGCGTTCCACGAACTGCATTTCAGCCGTTCCGGTCTTGAACCAGCTCCACAGCGGAATGCTCAAAACCAGTGCCAGCCCGCTCACCACCAGCGACACCCACTTCGCGAGCGTGTCTCGGTGGCCCAAGGCCAGCACCACGAATCCGCCCAAAATGGGCAGCCAGATCAGCCACGACAACAAGTGGGTGCTTAAGCTCATCGCCAGATCAGCCACAACAGCAGTGCGGCCAACCCTAAGATCATGGCAAAGGCATAGTGATAGAGGTAACCCGACTGCGCGTAGCGCATGACCGAACCCAGCCAACCCACGGTACGCGCGCTGCCATTGACCATTCCGTCATCGATGACCAGCTGATCCCCGACGCGCCACAGGCCCCCGCCGAGCAAGCGGGCACCGGCCATGATGATGTGCTCGTTGACCCAGTCGAAGCCGAATTTATCGATCAAAATGGTGTACAGCCATTTGAACCGGGCTTGCGCGGCATCGGCCCACTCCGGCCGCCACAAAAAGAATACGTAAGCGGTCAAGACACCCAAGCCCGCAAGCCACACCGGAAGCGCCAGAAATGCCGACAGCACAAAGGAGGCCGAACCATGAAATTCTTCGCCGACGTGCTCCAACACATTGTTGGCGGGCGCGACAAAAATCGAACCTTCAAAGAATTTGCCGAACAGCATCGGCCCCACCGTGAACCAGCCGATGATCGCGGAAGGAATCGCGAGCAGAATCAGCGGTACGGTCACCACCCAGGGACTCTCGTGCAAATGTTCCTGCGTATGATGGTCCATGCGCTCTTTGCCAAGGAAGGTCATGATGAACATGCGAAAGGTATACAGCCCCGTGACGAACACACCCGCGACGACGCAAATGTAGGCGTACGCGTGGCCCGCGCGATGCGAGGCACCGACCGCTTCGATGAGCGAATCCTTGGAGAAAAACCCCGACGTGCCGGGAAATCCAATCAGCGCCAAACAGCCGATGAGACAGGTCCAATAAGTAATCGGCATGTGCTTGCGCAGTCCCCCCATCTTGCGCATGTCCTGCTCATGGTGCATGGCGATGATCACCGAGCCGGCCGCAAGGAACAGCAGCGCCTTGAAGAAGGCATGGGTCATGAGATGGAAAATCCCGGCGCCATAAGCCGAGACCCCGAGCGCCACCGTCATGTACCCCAGCTGTGAGAGCGTCGAGTACGCGATCACACGCTTGATGTCATTGCTGACGATGCCTATGAGACCCATGAAGAACGCAGTGGTCGACCCGATGACCAGCACGAAGGACAACGCGGTCTCCGACAATTCGAACAGCGGCGACATGCGCGCGACCATGAAGATCCCGGCGGTCACCATGGTGGCCGCGTGGATCAGCGCCGAGATCGGCGTGGGGCCTTCCATGGAATCCGGGAGCCAGATGTGCAGCGGTACTTGCGCCGACTTGGCCATCGCGCCGATAAAGAGGCAGATGCAGGTGAAGGTGATCGCCGACCAGCTGACCGTGCTCGTGATGTGGATCTGCGCGGCGGCGATTTGGCTGGCGTGTCCGAACACCGTGACGTAATCCAGGGACCCGGTATAGCGCAGCACCGCCGCAATGCCGAGAACGAAGCCAAAGTCCCCTACCCGGTTAACCAGGAAGGCTTTCAGGCTGGCGAAGATGGCCGTGGGTTTCTTGTACCAGAACCCGATCAGCAGGTACGAGACCACGCCGACCGCTTCCCAGCCGAAGAACAACTGCAGGAAATTATTCGCCATCACCAGCATCAGCATCGAAAAAGTGAACAGCGAGATGTAGCTGAAGAAGCGTTGATAACCATCATCGTCGGCCATGTAGCCGATGGTGTAGATGTGCACCATCAAGGAGACGAAGCTCACCACCGCCATCATCATGGCCGAGAGATGATCGATCAGGAATCCGACGCTCAACTGCAAGCCGTCGCTCACCAACCAGGTATAGACCGTGCCGTTGAACGTCGGCGCGCCCTCGAAGACCTGCTGGTAGAGCACATAGAAGGACAGCGCGCAGGATATTGCCACGCCCAAGATCGTGACGCTCTGCGCGCCCACTCGGCCGACGGCCTTGCCAAACAGGCCCGCGATGAGGCACGCGATCAGCGGCGCCAACACGATGGTGAGATAAATTGTCTGCATTGCTCTTATTAGCCCTGAAGCGTGTCGAGATCTTCGACCTCGATGCTGCTGCGCTCGCGGAACAGCACCACCAAAATCGCCAGACCGATCGCCGCCTCGGCAGCCGCGACCGTCAGAATGAAAAATACGAAGATCTGCCCGGCGATATCGCCGCGGAAGCGCGAAAA
>DATNKC010000106.1:0-2011 GCA_035603615.1 Steroidobacteraceae bacterium
CTCATTTCAGCCTGGCGCGCGCGCTGGCGGTGCGGGGGCGAGCGGGGGAATCGAGCGCCTGCTATCGCGCTCTGACCGCTAATCCGTCGGTGCGGCTTCGCGCTCTCACGCGCCTCGCGGTGCTCGATCCGGCGGCGGTCAACGAGCAAGATCTGATCGACTTACAGCGCGCAGCGGATGATCTGGCGACGGCGTCGGCGACGCGGATCGAAGCGTATTTCGCGCTTGGCGTGGGTCTGGAGGAGCGCCGCGCCGATCAAGCCGCGTTCGCCGCCTTCGACGCCGGCAATCGCCTGAAGCACGGCGTCCTGATGGCATCGGCGGATCCCGCGGCACGGCCCGACGTCGCGGAGCGTGAACACGACCTCGCGGCGCGCTTCGTGGTCGAGCGATTTGACGAGGCGTTCTTGCAGCGCTCATCGCGCGGCGGCCGCACATCGGCTGCTCGCGGCGGCACATCGGCCGCTCCCGGCAGCACATTGGCGGCGCCGATCTTCGTCGTCGGCATGCCGCGCTCCGGATCCAGCCTCATCGAGCAAATCCTCTCGAGCCATCGAGACGTGCAAAGCATGGGAGAAACCGCCGCACTCTCCGTGATGGATCAGCACTTGGCGGGACCAGAGCCGCAGATCCACTGGGGTGATCTTGCCGAAGCCTACCTGAGCTCAATGCGTCAACGCGGTTGGAAAAATGCTGATCGCTTCGTTGATAAAACCCTGGAGAATCATTTGCGCGTCGGCATGATTCACTTGATGTTCCCGAGGTCGGTGATCCTGGAGAGCACGCGTGACCCGATTGACACCTGCCTATCCTGTTATCGCCAATTATTCACCGCGGGTAATGAGACGCTCTACGACCTGGGCCAAATCGGTCGAGCCTACGTTCGCTATCGCCGTGTGATGGAGCATTGGGAGCGCGTGTTGCCAGGCCGGGTGATCCGGGTGGAGCACGAAAAACTGGCGGCCGATCCCGAAGGACAAATCCGCTGGCTTGTCGCGGACGCATGCAAGCTGGACTGGGACCCGGCATGCCTGCGCTTTTATGAGACGGCAGGTGTTGTCCGCACCGCCAGCGCCGCCCAAGTTCGCCGCCCCATGTTTTCAACGTCCATCGGAAGGTGGGGACGATTCGCAAATGAACTTGAACCCCTTTTGAAGGCCTTGGGACCTTATGCTCCCCGCGCTTCCGGTTAGCACGCTTCCGGTCGGCGCGCTTTCGCGTGCCATGATTTTCGCAAAATGCAGGGTTTCCCTTCGGAGCGCCGGCAGGGATTTTTCTTTGTGGCTCGTATACAACTAATATAGCCACGTCTTCCTGGCGGTCAGATCACTCAATTGGGCGCCGTTTATCAAGCACGTGGCGTCATTTGTCAATCAAATGTCGCAGAAAGCGTGGTACTTGCGCCACGGTTTCCGTAGCCTCACCATACGCACCGGCGGGAGTGCGTTCACCTTATCGCAGGCCAGGCGTGGCGGCGCAACGAAGTCGCGCAAAATTCAATCGATTAACACTTATAGGACCCCATGACTAATCAAATTCTGACCTTGCGACGAGCCATTTGTCTCGTCCTCGCCGTATCCGGCGCCGTCGGCGGCACGCATGCGATCGCGGCCGACGCGGTGGCGGATACCTCGAACGCGCCGGCGTTGGAAGAGATCATCGTGACCGCGCAAAAGCGCTCGGAAAATCTTCAAGACGTGCCGATTTCCGTGGTCGCGATCAACGCGCAGCAAGCACAGGACGCGGGCATCACCAATATTAGAAACCTCGCGATTTTGACCCCGGGTCTTACCGTCACCTCCGAAGGCAATGAAGCGATCACCACCGCGCGCATTCGCGGTATTGGCACGGTCGGCGACAATCCGGGCCTGGAGTCCTCGGTTGGCGTGAATATCGACGGCGTGTACAGGCCCCGCAACGGCGTGGCCTTTGGAGATCTCGGCGAGATCGACCAAATCGAAGTTCTCTACGGACCGCAGGGTGAATTGTTCGGCAAGAACAACGACGCCGG
>DATNKC010000107.1:0-3483 GCA_035603615.1 Steroidobacteraceae bacterium
CACATCTTGTCGTAGATATCCATGAACGACAGCGGGCCCGAGGTGTACGCGCCCGCGCCCGACACGTAGGCGCCGCGCGGCCTCAATGTCGAGAATTCATAGCCAATGCCGCAACCGGCCTTGAGCGTCAGGCCCGCCTCGTGGACTTTCTGCAGAATATCGTCCATCGAGTCGCGGATCGTTCCCGACACCGTGCAATTGATGGTCGAGGTCGCGGGCTTGTGTTCGAGGGCGCCGGCATTCGAGGTCACTCGGCCCGCAGGGATGGCGCCGTGACGCAAGGCCCACAGGAACGACTCGTACCATTGTTCCCGGCTGGGCTCGCTTTCCACATCGGCAAGCGCGCGCGCGACTCGCTTATAGGTATCGTCCATCGACTTATCGATGGGCGAACCATCCTTCGAAGTCAGCCGATACTTCTTATCCCAGATGTCGAAGGATGCTTCTTGATAGGGAATGCTGCCAACATCTTTGGGCTGTATTTTGACCACCGTATTCATGGGTATCTACGCCGCTCCGTTATAATTATCGAGCTAAATCCAGAACACAAATGGCGGTGTTCGCGCGAAAAAAAACATTGGTGACTTAACAGAAGACCGATGGGACTCGATGGATCGTTCCGACCACAACATCTTGTGTTTGAGCGGAGAGGGTACGGCGCGATGGCGATCATCGTCAAGACTTTTTTTGCAGTATTTTCTGTCAAAAAAACTTAGATATATCAATAGAATAGCGGATTGTCCGCAAGAATTGCCTGATTACACTTTCACAGGCCTAGGTCAAGGGGGAAAAGTGCAAATCGCAAGATATTGTGTTTGCACACGTTATCCACATTATGTTCCATTGACTTTGAACTGCGTCACACTTTTTCGCCGCGCGCCTTCCGCCAAGCGGGCGCCAACCCAGCGCTAACCGCGCGCCGCAAAGGGCGCCACAAACCGTGCCAATTTTCCCGGCGCGTGCATCGCGCGAGTTGAAATGCAACTCAAGCGACCCAATTTCCGACATCACGCGCGTGAGTTTCGATTCACAGGAAATTTTGCCAAACAATTTTTAGCTATTTATTTAGGAGTTTTCGAACATGACCGTCGTACGTTATGAGCCGTGGGCCCTCGTGAGCCGGCTGCAGAAAGAAGTTGATCGTTTATTTGGGGCGCCGTTGAGCACCGCCGCCGATTCCGGCGCGTGGCTGCCGCCCGTGGATATCCATGAGGAAGCGAATCAGTTCCTGTTGCATGTGGATCTGCCGGGCGTCGATCCGAAAGCCGTGGAAATCACCTCGGATCAGGGTGTGCTGACGATTCGCGGACAACGCGAGAGCTCGCACAAGGAGTCGCGCGAGGGTTTCCGCCGCGTCGAGCGCATCAGCGGCGAATTTCAGCGCCGCTTCAGCCTGCCGGAGACTGCGGACGCACAGAACATCAAGGCGAAGGTCGCCAATGGTGTGCTGGAAGTCGCCATCCCAAAACTGGCTCAAGTGCAGCCGCACAAGATCCTGGTCGAAGCCGCCTAAGGGGATCCTGGGCACGGGTCCTTCCGTGTAATATCGCCTCGACACTGGCTGCGAGGCCGGACTTCAAGGTCCGGCCTCGCCTGCCGGCCTTAAGATACCGAAGGACCGCGCATGAATCTGCGTCTCAAGTTTGCAGCAGCCGCGCTTGCCGCGACTGCAATCAGCGCGACTGCAAGCAGCGGGCGGGCGTTCGCCGCGGTTCCCGCCGCCGATGCCACTCCCATGCCGACGCTCGCCCCCATGGTCAAGCGCGTCTCGCCTGCCGTCGTGAACATCGCCACGCGTGGGACCATCAAAGAGCAGCCCGGCCGCAATCCGCTCCTGGACGATCCCTTTTTCCGCCGATTTTTCGACGCTCCGCAGGATTCGAAGCCGCGTGAGCGCCAGTTCCAAAGCGCAGGATCGGGCGTCATCGTCGACGCGAAAAACGGCTACATCATTACCAATCACCACGTGGTCGAGAACGCCAGCGAGATCACCATCACCCTGCTCGATAACCGCACTTTCAGCGCCAAAGTCATCGGCACCGACGAAGGCGCCGATGTCGCGGTACTGCAGGCTAAGCAGCCGAATCTGGTCGCCATGTCGCTCGGTGATTCGAGCAAGCTCGAGGTCGGCGACTACGTGGTCGCGATCGGCAACCCGTTCGGATTGCAGCACACCGTCACCGCCGGCATCGTGAGCGCGCTGGGGCGCAGCGACATCAACCCGGAAGCCGGCGGCTACGAGGATTTCATCCAGACCGACGCCTCGATCAACCCCGGAAACTCCGGCGGCGCCTTGGTGAATTTGCGCGGCGAATTGGTCGGCATCAATTCGGCAATCCTGTCGCGCACCGGCGGCAACATCGGTATCGGCTTTGCGATCCCGGTCAATATGGTCCGCAGCGTCATGGACCAACTCATTAAATACGGTCAAGTGAAACGCGGCGTCCTCGGCGTTCAGCTTTATAGCGTCAACTCGGACATCGCCAAGGAATTCGGTCTCTCCGAGACGACCGGCGCCTTGGTGGCCGGCGTCGTGCAAGGATCGGCCGCGGATCGCGCCGGCATCAAAACCGGCGACATCATTACATCGCTCAATGGCGTCACCATGAAGAGTTCCGGCGAGCTGCGAAATGCCATCGGCATGCTGCACGTCGGCGATAAAGTGGAACTGGGGCTGCTGCGCGACGGCAAACCTCGCAAGGTCACCGCGTTGGTCGCTGAGCGCTCGGAGATAGAAACCGCGGGTGCGGCCGACCTGAATCGAGGGCTCGACGGCGCCGAATTGGCGGATGCGCCGGACGGCAGCGGCGTTGTGGTGAATAAAGTGCAAGAGGCGAGCGCCGCGGCGCAGGCAGGGATTCGCGCCAACGATGTCATCGTGGGAGTGGGACGAACACCGGTCACCGACATGAAGTCGTTTCGCGATGCCGTGAAAGGCGCATCGGTATTAGTGCTCAAAGTTCGCCGCGGCAGCGATACTCTGCTGCTGCCGGTTCGCTGACCATGCGCCTCCAGTCCATCGTCGTTCTCGGCGGCACCGGATTCTTGGGCACGCGGCTGGTTGCCCGCTTGATCAAGGACGGCCATCAAGTCACCGTGCTGTCGCGCGACCGTGAGCTGCACAAGCACTTGCTGGTGCTGCCCGGGCTCACACTGGAGAACTGCGATGTGTATCAGGAACCGCAGCTGAGCGAGCGATTCCGTGGCAAGGACGTCGTCATCAATCTGATCGGCATCCTCAACGAGCGCGGTTTCAGCGGCGCCGGCTTCCGCCGCGCCCATGTCGAGCTGACCCGGCACGTTTTGTTGGCTGTCCGGTCCGCCGGCGTCCCGCGGCTGCTGCAGGTATCTGCGCTCAAGGCCGCGCCCGATGCCCCCAGCTACTATCTGCGCACCAAGGGCGAGGCGGAAAAGTTGATCCGCGATCAGAGCGCGGTGGATTGGACCATTTTTCAGCCGTCGGTGATGTTCGGTCCCGGCGAT
>DATNKC010000108.1:0-7800 GCA_035603615.1 Steroidobacteraceae bacterium
GGGTCAGGGGAAGACTGAGTGCCTCGGCCGTGGCGGCCAACAGCTCCGCGTCGGCGGCCACCACCAAGTCCGCTTCCCAGTCTCTTTGCGCCAAGCTGACGCAGGCGTCGGGTCCAACACCGGCGGGTTCCCCGGACGTAATGACGATGCGCGGTATGTACACCGCCTCCGCGCGCCTACATCTTGGTTTCGACGAAGGCGTCGTCGCGCAAACGGCGCAACCACAACTCCGTCTCTTCGTCCGCTTTGCTCTCGCGGATCGCGGCAAACGCTTTTTGCCGCCGCACATCGTCAGTGCTGTCATAGGTTCGCGTGCCCAACATCTGCACGATGTGCCAACCATAGCGAGTCTTGAAGGGCTCGCTGATCTCATTGGGTTGCAGGTCGGCGATCGCCTTGTCGAATTCAGGCACGAAGGTGCCCGGACCGCTCCAGCCCAAATCTCCGCCATCGGGCGCGGAACCCGGATCCTCGGACGCCGTGGCGGCGATGCCGCCAAAGTTCTCGCCCTTGAGAATTCGCTCGCGCAGCTTGGCGAGCTTCTCGCGCACCGTCGCATCGTCATCCAATTCGTTCGGCTTCATCAGAATGTGGCGCACGTGGATCTGATTGATGATGACCGGCGCGTCGCCGCCGCGGCGTTCATTGAGCTTGACGATGTGGTAGCCGCTGGGCGTGCGAACCGGCTCGCTCACTTCGCCCGGCTTCATCTTGACGACCAGATCCAGAATGAATTGCGGCAGCTGCGAGCCCTTGCGCCATCCCAGTTGACCGCCGTCCAAGGCCGTCTGGCTGTTGGAGTTGGCAATCGCAAGTTGGCCGAAATCCTCGCCCTTGCCGGCCCGCGAGGCCACATCCTGCGCTTTGTGGGAAATATCGTCGAGCTGCTGCGGCGTTGCGGCGGCCGGCAATGACAACAGGATATGCGAGACATTGAATTCATCGTTCGCGGCGGCGTTCTGCTCGCGCGCCATATACTGCTCGAGTTCATGCGGCGAGACATTGATGTGCGCAATCACATCGCGTTGCCGCAACGTGCTCAAGGTCAGTTCTTTGCGCATCGATTCGCGATATAGCTTGTAATCGACTCCTTGCGCCTGCAGGGCTGTCGGCAGCTGATCGAATGGGATTTTGTTGCGCGCCGCGATTTCCTGCAGCGCGCCGTTCAATTGTTCATCCGTAATCGTCAGTCCCACGTGCTTCGCGCGCTGCAACTGTATTTCCTGCAGCACCAGGCGATCCAGCACTTGTTGCTGCAGCACGCTTTGCGAGGGGAGCTCGACTTTCTGTTCCTGCAGCCGCTTCTCGACCGACGTCATCTGTTGGTCCAGTTCGCTTTTGAGGACCAAGCCGTCATTGACGATCGCCGCGATTCGGTCCAGCAGATCGCCGTGAACACTGATGTCGCGGGTCTGCGCGAAGGCAGGCGACAACAGCAGCATCTGCGCGACGACCAACGCACAGACTTGGAACACTTTACGCATGGCTCAAAAATCCTAAACTTAAGGTTGCTGGTTGCTCGGGTCGCGGGTCGAATATCCCCGGATCGACTGTTCTAGGAAGGAATCCTCACGTTTTCCGACCGAACTTAAGCCCGTCAGTTCCAATTGTAATGCAATCGAGGTGTCCAGTGTGCCCCCGACGGTGGTGCTGCCGGGGCGGATATTCAGATAGCGGCGTTGCAACAGCTGGACCTTGTAACAGCAGCTTTTGTACTCAATACCCGCCACTTGCTCGATGGTTTGACGGTCCTGGAGCGAATAGACCCAACGGCCCACCGTGTTCCAGTGCTCCGCGATCGGCCAGGCAAAGGAGCCGTCCCATTGCTTGAGAATACCCTCCTGGAAGCGGTAGCCGATGTTGACCACCCGGCTGGGATCAAGCTTGTATTGAACGATAACTTCCGATTTTTCCGTTTGGGAGGTGTAGGGGTTCCATTGGTAGTCCAGGTTGACCCCGAGGTGCTTGTAACCGGTCAGATCCACTTCCGCGACGAGGTCGGAGGCCGGGAACGCCCCGGGCACCTGCGAAGTAGTCGTTTGCAGGGGCTGCGCGAGGCCGTTGCGATTGACGTAGGCGTACTGGCCCGGATAGGGGACAAAGGGCTGACCCGGCGCCACCAGCAGTGCATTACCCGGCAGCTGCAAGGGATTCACGATCGGTACGGTCTGGGCGATCTCGGCGCCGGGAACCAGGGTATCGGTGGGCAGCCCGACGCGGGGGATGGAAAAATAACGAATCTGGCCGAGCGTCGCCGACAGGTACTGGGTTCCCGAGACGGTATCGAATAGCCGCGTCGTCACCGCCAGGGCCAGTTGGTTGGCGTCCCCGATCCGATCCCATCCCACATAACGATTGGTGCGAAATAATTCGGTCAAGTTAAAGTCGGGCAAGCCGCTGTCGAAGATCGGCAATTCGTCTTGGTTGCGATAGGGGACGTAGCTGTATACCAGTCGCGGCTCCAAGGTTTGAGTGCGCTGCCCCTGCGAGCCGGCCTCGCGCTCGAATATGAGGCCGGTGTCCAAACGCGCGTAGGGCAAGGACCGCGTCGGGGTGCTGGGCAGGCCGAAACCGGCATTCTGCAAATCGTACTGGGTGAAGTCGTAACCCACCGCGGGTTCGAAAAAATAACCCGGCCCGCGGCTCGACCAGCGTATCTCGGGCGCCAAGTTCAATCTGAGCCCCGTGGGTCCGACCCCCCGCAGGAAATTGACCGCTTCGCTGTCGAACGCCAATTCAAAATTGCTGTTCTCGATCGGATACAGTGCGTTCGCATCCACGCGGGGCACGCGTGAGTAGGGCCGCTCCGAGTCGGGGACCGAGATATCGATGGTTTGATAGTTTTGCAGCTGCCCGCGGATGCGCCACACATCATCGTAATAAAGCACATCCGCGCGGCGCTCCAGGTAGGTCACGCTGGTTTGCTCGGTTCCCACGGCGAAGCTCTCGAAGTAGTTGCTGTCGCTGACGTTGGTGATGTCGGTATCGAAACGCAGGCCATGCTCGATGTCGGTAACGTCGGTGTAGCGCAGGTAGCTGCGATCCTCGTGCAGCTGCTTATCGTCGGGCAGAAATGTGGCGTCGAGCTGGCCATGCGAGGTCGCGGTCAAATAGCGAAAATCCTCCGCCAATTGCACGCCGCGCGCGGTCAGCACGCCGGGCGTGACCGTGAGGTCATAGTTGGGCGCCAGGTTGAAGTAGTAGGGCACTTCCAGCTCGAAGCCATTGCTCGAGGAGTGGCCTAAGCTCGGAAACAGCAAGCCGCTCTTGCGCTCGTCGCCCAATGGAAACGAGATATAGGGCGTGTAGAAAATCGGCACGTCCTTGAATCGCATGACCACGTGACGCGCGACGCCTTCCTGCAGCTTGGTGTCGAGACTGAGCTTCGAGGCGTCCAAGCTCCAATCCTCGATTCCGACCGGGCAACTGGTGTAGTGGACATGATCCAAATCCACCTTGCCGGCGGGATCCGCATGGATGTCCTTGGCAAAGCCGCGGCCGTTGCGGTCCATGAGGTTGAAAAAAGCTTGGTCGAAACTGGCGCCGCCGGCGGTGTCGTAACTGCCGGAGTCGCTGCGCACGCGCAGCCGCGGGTCCAGAAAATCGACCTTGCCTTTGACGTCTACTTTGTCGGTGTTGTAGTCATAAGTGACGGAATCGGCCGCGACAGTGCGTTGGTCCTGGGTCAAAGTGACACGGCCGGTGAGCACGGCGTTGAGGTCGGTGCCGAGCTGCAGCTCGGCGTTGTTGGTCTCGATGTGAATGCGATGGTCGTCGGCCGCAATGTCCGGGGGCCGCGTGTAGGTAAATTTCGGCGGGGCGGGGCAGACGTCGTCGGCGTAGCCTGCGGCGCTGGCGAGGCAGAAGAAAACCCATGCGGCTTGGAACTGAGAAGCGCTGGACAAAATGCGTCGCCTTAGTCGGTATACTTAAATCGCCGCATTTGCGGTCTGCGAATGGTCAAGCATGGATGTATTGGATGCAAGCGATTCCCGCCTGGCGAACTTGACGCAATGGGTGATCGAGGATTTGGGTTTTGCCGGCGCATCGATCGCGCCGGCGTCGGCGGACGCGAGCTTTCGCCGCTACTTTCGCGTGACCCAGGGCGCGGATTCCTACATCGTGATGGATGCGCCTCCCGACAAAGAAGATTCGCGCCCGTTCCTACAGGTGGCCAAAATCCTGGGAAACCTGGATCTCAATGTGCCCATGGTTCTGGCGCGCGACATGGAGCGCGGATTTCTGCTGTTATCGGATTTGGGTTCATGCCAATACCTCGATGCGCTGCCCGCGGAGGGTGCCGCCGATGAGTTGTACGCCGATGCGCTCAAGAGCCTGCGCACCATGCAAACCGCCGCTGCCGACCTCTCGCAAGGTCTGCCTCGATATGACCGCGCGCTGCTGTTGCGGGAAATGGAACTTTTGCCGGAATGGTTTCTCATACGCCACTTGGGTCTGACGATTGAAGCGCGGGAGCGCGCGATGCTCGAAGGGCTGTTCGAGAGCCTGGTGGAAGCCGCCGTTTCCCAGCCTGCATGCTTCGTGCATCGCGACTATCATTCCCGCAATCTCTTGGTCACCCCCGAAAACAACCCCGGCATATTGGATTTTCAAGATGCCGTCTGGGGTCCTGTGACCTATGACTTGGCATCGCTGTTGAAGGACTGCTATATCGCGTGGCCGCCGGCGCGCGTGCGGCAGTGGGTGCTCGAATATCGCGAGAGTCTGCTCGCGGCCGGATTTAAATTGGACGCCGACACTGCGACGTTCATGCGCTGGTTCGATCTTACCGGCCTGCAACGGCACATCAAGGTGCTCGGTATTTTCGCGCGGCTGTTCTATCGAGATGGCAAGCCGCAGTACCTGAAGGATTTGCCGCGCGTGCTTAACTATGTGCGCGACACGGCGTTGAGCTACCCGGAAACCGCGGCTTTTGCTGAATTCATCGCCGAGCGCATCGATCTCAAGTTTCAGGGCGCGCAGCGGCGCGCGCTGGCCCAGGAGTCTGTCTGAGTATTGCAGGCATGGCGAGCGAGCGTCCGCGGGCGGCGATGATCATGGCGGCGGGGCGCGGCGAGCGCATGCGGCCCTTAACCGATACGACGCCGAAGCCGCTGCTGCGCGTGCACGGACAACCCTTGATCGAACGACACCTGGAGCGTCTGGTTCACGCCGGCATCCAGCGCATCGTCATCAATCTGGCGTGGCTGGGTGGCCAGATCCGCGACTACCTGGCCGACGGCACTCGCTATGGCGCCGCCATCACCTACAGCGAGGAAGCGCCGAGCGCGCTGGATGCCGGCGGCGGTGTTTTTCGAGCGCTGCCGTACCTATCGCCCGGACCGTTCGCGGTGGTCAACGGCGATAGCTACACGGACTTTCCATTCGAGACCCTGACAATCGCTGGCCAATACGATTCACACCTCGTGCTGGTCCCCAACCCGGCCTATCTGCAAGGCGACTTCGGCCTGGCGCGAGGCGAAGTGCTGACACGCGGCGAGGCGCTGGCGCGCGGCACTGAGTTATTTACTTTTGGCGGCATTGCCGTTTACCGCAACGCCTTCTTCGCCGGTGCCCAAGACGGCGTATTTCCCATCATGCCGCTGTGGCAGCGTTCCATGGCGGCCGGAAAGTGTTCCGGGCAGCTCTATAGCGGGGTATGGGAGGACGTGGGAACGCCGGAGCGGCTTGCAGCACTCAACGCGGTGCCTCGGCGTAGTAATTTAGACCGGGTGTAGCCTTCGTCGGGGAGGGTGAGAAGAATCAAGGCCCGAAGGTACCAGGGCCTTGATTCTTCTCACGCTCCCTGACGAGTGCTCGAGCCGGTCTACATCACCACGCCGGAACTCCCGGTGAGTGTTGCGATCGAAGTGCCTATCACCCCAGGCCATCGGAGCCGCTCAAACTCACATTGCCGACGTTTACAGGACCGCGCTCAGACGACGCACCCCTTCGCGGATATCGTTCTCGGTCATCCGTGAGTAGCCGAGCATGAAGCCTTTCCGCGGCGGTGCTGATAAGAAGTATCGCGATATGCCATAGACGGCGACGCCGAGTTTGGCGGCGGCCGCAATCACATCGGTCTCGGAAACGCGCGCGGCGGGCCACAGCGCGACATGTGCGCCGGCGCCAAAGCCAGTGACTTCCACCCGATCACCCAGGTATTTGCCGATGGCTTCGCGCAGCGCCTCGCGGCGCGCCGCGTTCCGGCGCCGAACACGCCGTAGGTGACGCTCGTACAAACCGCTGGTGATGAACTCCGCCAAGGTCTCCTGCTCCAGCGTCGCGGTATGGCGATCGCACAGCCATTTGGCCGAGGTGAATACGGAGATCAGCGGCTTGGGCACGACCAGGTAGCCGATGCGCAGTGACGAGAACACCGTGCGCGAGAAGGTGCCGATGTAGATGACGCGTCCTTCCGCATCCAGGCCCTGCAGGGATTGCAGCGACTGATCTTCATAGCGGTATTCACCGTCATAGTCGTCCTCGACCACCAAGGCATCCACGCGCCTGGCCCAGTCGACCAGTTGCAAGCGGCGCGGGAGGGAGAGAATGGCGCCGGTGGGAAACTGGTGCGAAGGCGTGACGAATACCATGCGCGTCCCCTCCGGCAGCCTGCCCGGATTCAAACCATCGCGATCGACCGGTACGGCCAAGAGGCGCGCGCCGGAGGCGCGAAGCACTTCTCGCGTGCCCTGGTAGCAGGGGTCTTCAACGGCGATGCGATCGCCCCGCTCGATCAGCACGCGTGCCACCAGGTCCAAGGCCTGCTGCGAGCCGCTGACGACGATGACTTGCGACGGGTCGCAGAGCACGGCGCGCGTGCGGCGCAAGTGCACGGAAATCGCCTCGCGAAGCGCGACGCTGCCGCCCGTAGGCCCATAATCCAGTGCGCGCACCGATGCCTTGCGTGCGTGGCGCAACAACATGCGGCGCCACATCTCAAAGGGGAAGACTTCGACATCGCTGCGGCCGTATGCAAAATCGTAGCGCGCACGCGGCGACGGCTTGCCCAAAAAATTCGCTTTGGCCGCGGCGCCCGCGGCGCGCCCATAGCGGGACAAGCGAACTTTGACGCGGCTGGTGCGCGTGCCGGTGCGGCCGGCGGCCAAGACGTCGGCGACGTAAGTTCCCGAGCCGCCGCGGCCCACCACGAACCCTTCCGCCAGCAACTGTTCGTAGGCCAGCACCACCACGGTTCTGGAAACGTGCAGCTGCTCGGCCAGTTCACGCGTCGAGGGCAGCCGTTCCGCGTTGCTCATGACCCGCCGCAAGATTGCCTGACGAAACCAAAGATAGATCTGGCGTGAAAGCGGTTCCTGGCGGTTCAAAAGTGGTATTACGAATGACATAAATAGTGGAGCTTTTAAAAGACCATAACATCCCGCAAGATCGCATGATGAATTTTTTCCCTGCTGCGCGGCTGGCGGCGCTGATTTGCGTGAGCCTGGGCGTGCCCGCGCACTTGACGGCGCAGACGGCCGTCACGACAGACCAAGGCCGCGACGGTCAGCATGATTTCGATTTCGAGATCGTGGCGGCAAGAGCTGGGAAGTGAACTGGATCGCGGTGGACACCCGCGTTAAATAATGGAGTTTGTATGAACATCCCTCGCCTCTCTTTTGTCATACGCGTCATGGCGGTTATGTTGGGAGCCGCCTACATGGCCCAGGCGTCGCAGGACAATCCGCCGCCTGCCCCTCTTAAGCCCAACTTGAGCGGCTTGCACGACTTTGATCTGCGCGCCGGCGAATGGGTTGCGCATAACCGCCGTTTGAAGGAGCGATTGGCCGGCAATCA
>DATNKC010000109.1:0-5449 GCA_035603615.1 Steroidobacteraceae bacterium
GCGGGTGACTACTACGTCAATTGCAGCAACCCCTTGCTCAGCTCGCAGGAGCAAGGAATCCTTTGCACGCCGGCGCAGATTGCGGCAGATGCCGCGAACCCCGGCTCTGCCACCGCACAGGTACGGATAGGCCGGCGCAACGTCGAGGGCGGAGACCGGTTCATCGATTTCGAGCACACTAATTATCGCGCGGTGTTCGGCAGCAAGGGCAGCTTCGCGGATGCGTGGAGCTATGACCTATATGGTCAGTACTTCTACACCGCGTTTTCAGACTCCAACCAAAAGTATTTGAACTACGAAAGCATCACCAATGCGCTGCTGGTGACGGGAACTGCGGCCAATCCAAGCTGCATCAACGGCGGCAGCCGCGGCTGCATCCCATACAATATTTTTAGCGCGGGCGGCGTCACGCAGGCGGCCCTCAATTATCTGTACCTGCTCGGCACCGCGAGCGGATCCGCAACGCTGCGCACGCTGCATGCCGATGTCACCGGCAAGCTCGGCGACTATGGCATCGCCTCGCCGCTCGCGACCGAGGGCATCGGCGTGAACGTCGGCTTCGAACATCGTAACGATCATGAGTTGCTGCAGCCGGATGCCGCCGAGGAGAGCGAGCTGTTGTCGGGCTTCGGCAGCGCGGTGGCGCCGATCGATGCCGGCCTCTCGGTCGCGGAGGAATTCATCGAACTGCGCGCACCGCTCATTCAGGATCGGGCGGGCGCCAAGGAGTTGTTATTCGATACGGGCTACCGCCGTTCTGACTATTCGACGGCCGGTGTGACCAACACGTATAAGTTCGAGGTCCAATACGCGCCGATTGTGGATTATCGTTTTCGCGCCTCCTATGACCGCGCAATTCGCGCGCCCAGCGTCGCCGAGCTGTTCACGCCGCCGATCGTCGGGCTGGCCACGGTCGTCCCCGACCCCTGCGCGCCGCCGATCAGCTTCACGCTGCTTCAGTGCGAGCGCACCGGTGTGACCGCCGCGCAGTACAACAGCGGCTCGATCCCGCAGGGCACGGCCAACCAGCTGTCGCAGGAAACCAGCGGCAATCCCGCCCTCAAACCGGAGCAGGCGGATACCTACACGGTGGGTTTGAATTTTGCACCGAGCCAGATCGCGCGTCTGACCGGCAGCATCGACTACTTTCACATCCAGGTGAAGGACGAAATCGGTGTGATCCCGTACCTGGTCGTGCTGTCCAATTGCGCCAACACGGGTGACCCGACCTTTTGCAGCCAGATCGTGCGCGCGCCGAGCACCGGCAGTTTGACCGGCAATAGCATCGCCTCCGGCGGCTATGTGATCCAGAAGAACTACAACCTGGGGACGGCGATCAACAGCGGTATCGATACCCAGTTGAACTACAAGCTTGATCTGCCGCCGGGCTTCGGCGACGTATCATTTGCGCTGAACGGCGCGTACCTGCTGCACAACGAGACGACGCCGTTGCCGGGCGCGCATACCTATGATTGCGCCGGCTTATTTGGCGCCACGTGTCAGACCATCAATCCGCGCTGGCACCACCTGTTCCGCACCACGTGGGACACCCCTTGGGACGTGTCGGCATCGCTGACCTGGCGCTACATCGGTTCGGTCTCGCAGGACAACAACAGCAATGATCCCACGCTGCATTTCGCGACATTCGGCGGCTACGACCACGTCAATGCGACCATCCCGTCGTATAGCTACATTGACCTCGAGGCGACTTGGAACATCAACAAAATTCTGCAGATCCGCGCGGGCGCCAACAACATCCTCGACAAGGATCCCCCCTTGATTGATTCAGCGATCGTCGGCGGCGGCGCTGCGAATACCTACAGTATCTACGATATGTTCGGCCGTCAGCTGTTCGTCGCATTCACGGCGAAGTTCTAGCAGCCCGTCGGAAGACGCTGGGGCTTCAGTGCGCGGCGATCACCGCAGCCGCACCGGCCATCATGGTCGCGCTGGTGCGGTTGGCGATCTTGACGGCGCGGCGGCTGGTGAGCAAGCGGCGCGCACGCACCGCCAGCAGCGCCCAGGCGAAATCGACCGACATCAGCACCAGGAGCGTCACGGCGGTCAGCTCGAACCAGCCGGCGGCGCCGACCCGGTCCAAATCGACGATGGTGGGCAGCAGCGCCAGGTAGAACACCATGATCTTCGGATTTCCCAGCGTCACGGCGAGTCCGGCGCCGAACAGGCGCCACGGCGACTGGCCTGACGGCAGCTCGCGCTTCGAAACTTCAGTCGGCGCGAACCACATCTTCCAGGCGAGATACAGCAAATACGCCACGCCGATAAATTTAATCGCGACGAATACAGCGCCCAGCGTACGCGCCACCACCGCGAGACCCGCGACGGCGCAGGTCAGCCAGAGCGCCTCGCCCAGCCACATCGCCGCCAAGAACGGCAGCACTTCGCGAAACCCATGGGTCAGGACTCGCGCCACCAGCGCGGCAATACTGGGACCCGGAGATCCGGCGGCGACGATCAGCGCCAAGGCGAATACCAGCAGATTTGAAACCGTCATAGGCGTCTCGAAACCAGGTGTGCCAAGGGTGCCAACCGAATGTTACTTCGCCACGGGCAGATCGACGTAGCTCGCCGCGTCAGGTTTATGAAACACGCGTTGCGTGGCCTTGACGTAGTCCGCGGGCTTGGCGAAAAAAATGTTGGGCACGAAGGTTTGCGGGTTGCGGTCATAGAGCGGAAACCAACTCGATTGGACCTGGACCATGATTCGATGCCCGGGCAAAAACACATGATCCGCGTTGGGCAGTTTGAGCGTATAGCCGATCACTTTGCCGGCAGGAATGGCCGATGGATTGGCCGGATCGTCGCGATAGCGGCCGCGCATGATATCCATGGCAATCGGCAATTGATAACTCCCCATCGCGACGTTTCCCGGGACCTCGTCCGGGTACACATCGATGAGCTTGACCACCCAATCGGCGTCGGTTCCGCTGGTCGAGGCGAAAAGATGCGCCACCGGTTGACCCGCGATGCGAAGCGGCGCCTTCAACACATCGGAGGTGTAAGTCAGTACATCGGTACGATCCGCCGCGAAGCGCTGATCATCCACCAACCATCGTCCCCAGGTTGAGTCGGATGCGTAGGTCGGACGGATGGGCCGCGGCCGGTAGGTGACCGGCTTTGCGGGGTCTGAAACGTACTCATCGAAGGCGCCGGCGCCGGCAGGTTGCTTGTCGAAGCTCAACTTGGCGCCGGCCGCCAGATACAGCGGCGCCGACTTGAAGGGGCAGCCGCTGGCGCAGGACTGAGGCCACTGATCGTAGCGGCGCCAAACGTTGGCGCCGGTCTCGAAGGCGGTGACCGTCGCGATATCCGCCTTCGGTGCGTCATCTTTCAGATGCGCATCAAAGAACGGCAGCAGCACATTCGCGCGAAACCAGCGGCCGGTGTCGCCGTCAAACTTGATCGCACCCAAGACAGAGCCGTCGCCGTTGCCGCCGCCATGGCGCCAGGGTCCGATCACCAGATAGGAATTGTCGTGTCCCGCGCCGGATTGTGAACGCGTCGCTGCAAAGGTCGCCATCGCGCCGTAGATGTCCTCTTGGTCCCACTGGCTGTGCACATAGAGCGTCGGTACGGTCAACGGTCGCGCGCCTAGGATCTTGTCCACGGCTTGCTCGCTCCAATAGCGATCGTACGCGGGGTGTTGGGTGAGACGTTGCCAAAACGGCAATTGATCCATGCCCAACTCTTTCCCCAGCGTGCCGGCGGAGCCGATGGCGAGCCACGTGGCGTAAGCGTCGTAGCGGGGCGCGATCCATTTGTCGTCCGAGGACTTATCCGCGGTTTGCGCGAAGATATAGTCCGCGTAAGTCTGGCGCAGCGCGCCGTTGTGAAACCAGTCATCGCCCATCCAAGGATCGACCATCGGATTGAACGGTGCGGCGGCCTTCAAGGCCGGATGCGGATTGACCAGGCTCATCAGCACCGTAAAGCCGTCATAGCTGGTGCCCATGGTGCCGACTTTGCCATTGGACTCCGGCACGTTCTTGACCAGCCAGTCGATCGTGTCGTAGGCATCGGTCGAATGATCCACCGGCGTGTGATTCAAGTCGCCCGCCAGCGGCCGGGTCATCACATAGTCGCCTTCGGATTTGTATTTTCCGCGTACATCCTGGGCCACGATGATGTAGCCGGCATCGGCGAGCTCGCCGAAGCTCAAGGGCAAGACCAGCGCGCGGCGCGGACTATCCGCGCCGCTGGTGAATTTGCCGGCGTTGTAGGGCGTGCGATCGAGAATCATGGGCGCACGCGCCGCGCCTTTGGGAATGATGATGACGGTATGGAGCTTCACGCCATCGCGCATGGGAATCATGACGTCGCGCTTGATGTAATCGTCGGCTTCCGTCGAGACTTTGAAGTCTGCGGGGATGTCGCCGCCCGCCGGCGGCGGTGTGGGCACGGGATTTGCGAGGCCGGTGGGGCCGATGCTCAACAACCAAGCGGCGGCCATCGCGCCGAGGAGTATCTGGATTTTTTTTGAATGCATGATGTGATCCCAGGAGTGCAAGGTTAGAGACTAAGACTGACGCAATCCCGGCGAGACCGCCGGTGCCGTGTCCGAGACGTATGCGGTCTTGATGCCGATAAATGTGCTGCGTCCGGAGGTTCGATAGCTTCCCTCGGTCATCTCGAATGCAATCTTGGGCCCGAGGCCATCGAATTGTTCGAGCACCAGGTCGAATCCCGCATCGCGCATCGCCTGCAGCAGGTACTCGCGCTGAATCCAAAACGACTGCTTGTTATTCCAAGCCGCCCAACGGCGGTTTTCGCGGTCGAGGAACGCACGTTTGGTGCGAAACTCGGGCAGCCAGCGGCCGGGCAAGCCTTCATGCTCGCTCAGGAACGACAGCTTGTGGGTGGTGGTGCCGGTGTTTTTGAGCGGCAAGAACCTGGCCAGGGCGCGCCGAAACCGCCGCGGCCGGATGAAACTCGGCGAGTCTTTTGCTTCGGAGAAATGCGTCTGCAGGATCAATAGGCGCTTCGTTACCTGCGACAGCAGATTCAGAAACTCGCGCGGCCTGTCCAAATGATAGAAAAGTCCGCAACAAAACACCGCGTCGAAGGTGCCGTGGGCGGCGATATTCCACACATCGTCGCGGGCAAATTCCAGGTTCGGTAAGTTGACCTTTGTTTGAACGTAACGGCAGGCCTCGATATTCAATTCGCGCACGTCGATCCCGAGGGCCTGCAGGCCCAGGCGCGCGAACTCGACCGTGTAGCCGCCCTCGAGGCAGCCCAAGTCGGCAATCCGCAGATGCCGCTTATCACCGGGAAAGGTTGCATCCAGGATGCGTTTTGCCGCGAGAAACCAAGGATGCACGTCCATCGAATAACCGGCGTCAGGCTTGGTAAAGGAACCGTCGTCCAAACGAATGTTATGTGAAGTGAAACTGACCGGCATTCCCGCTCCTGGCAATTCTCCGCGCGA
>DATNKC010000110.1:0-4304 GCA_035603615.1 Steroidobacteraceae bacterium
CAAACGCGACTTCACGAAAACCGAGGAGCCTTCGGGCGAGGAGCGCGTAGCCCCCTCCTCGCGATTGCGCTTTGTGGTGCAAAAGCATGCCGCGCGACAGCTGCACTACGACTTTCGCTTGGAGTGGGACGGCGTCTTCAAGTCCTGGGCCGTCGCCCGCGGGCCCTCGCTGAATCCGGCCGACAAGCGCCTGGCCGTGGAAGTGGAGGATCATCCGCTCGACTACGGCGATTTCGAAGGCACGATTCCTAAGGGTGAGTACGGCGGCGGCACCGTCATGTTGTGGGACCGCGGCTTCTGGATTCCCGAGGGCGTGAAAAGCACCCAGGACGCATTGCAGGCGGGCGATCTGAAATTCACGTTGGAGGGTGACAAGCTCAAGGGCAGTTGGGTCTTGGTGCGCATGCGCGGCGATAAGTTCGGCGGCAAGCGCACCAATTGGCTGCTGATCAAGCATCGCGACGCAGACTCCACGGACGCGAGCGGCGAGGCCGTGCTCAGCGAGGATCGCTCGGTCGCCTCCGGCCGCACGATGCAGCAAATTGCCGACGGCAAAGGACGGCGGCCCAAGCCTTTCATGCTCGCGACCACTGCGCCGGGCAAGGCCGACGCGGTATGGAACAGCAACCGCGCCGAGGGCGGCGGCGAAGAGTCGCCGCCCTCGGCAGGCGCGGCTGAGGCCGACGCTGCGGAAAACGCGAAGGCCGGCAAAACAAAGCGCGTCAAGCCGGTCATGGTAAAGACAGTGCCCAAATTCATCGAACCACAACTGGCGAAATTGGTGGCGCGGCCGCCGGATCGCGCGGGTTGGGCGCACGAAGTCAAATTCGACGGCTATCGCGCGCAGCTCAACATAGAAAAAGGCCAAGCCGTGATCCGCACGCGTACGGGGCTTGATTGGACCGAGCGCTTCAGCGCCATCGCAAAGGAGGCAGGCGCATTTCCCGACTGCGTCCTCGACGGCGAGATCGTGGCGCTCGATGACCGTCAGCTGCCGAATTTCGGCGCACTGCAAGCAGCCTTGTCCGCCGAAAAATCCGACGATCTCATCTTTTATGCGTTTGATCTCTTGTTCGAGGGCCGCGAGGATTTGCGGAGCCTTGCCTTAAGCGAGCGCAAAGCCCGGCTGGAGAAATTCCTGAGCGCGCAAACCTCGAGCAGCCGGATCCGCTACGTCGCGCATCTGGAATCGAATGCCGAGGCCGTACTCGCCTCGGCCTGCAAAATCGGGCTCGAGGGCATCATCTCGAAAAAACTCGACGCCGCGTATACCTCCGGCCGCAGCGATCGCTGGCTCAAAGCGAAATGCCGCGCCGGACAGGAGGTCGTGCTCGGCGGCTGGACCACGGAAGCGGGGACGTTGCGATCGCTGCTCGCGGGTGTCCACCGCGAAGGTCAACTGGTCTACGCCGGACGCATCGGCACCGGCTACGGGCGCGAAGTGGTGAAAACGCTGTTGCCGAAACTGCAGAAACTCACGCGCGAGAAAAGTCCGTTTGCCGGCCCCAATGCACCGCCGAAAGAGAGCAATGTGCGCTGGCTCAAACCCGATCTGGTCGCCGAGATCGAATTCGAGGGCTGGACCGACTCGGGAATGATTCGCCAGGCCGCTTTCAAGGGCTTGCGCGAGGATAAAGATCCCAACGATGTGGTGGCGGAGACAGCAACCATGCAAAAGGCGGCCGAGAAGAATATCGTACCTGCGAAAACGCGCGCGACGCGAAAGACCGGCGCGGCGCAGAAGAAAACCACCGCGGCGCCGGGGGCATCCGGCCCTTCGACCGTGATGGGCGTAACACTGTCGAAACCGGACAAAGCACTCTGGCCCGATGGGGGTGACGGCAAGCCCGTGACCAAGCTCGATCTCGCGCGCTACTACGAGCAGATCGGCGAGTGGATGCTGCCGCATCTCACCGGCCGTCCCTGCTCGCTGGTGCGGGCCCCGGACGGCATCGAGGGACAGCAATTTTTCCAGCGTCACGCGATGCAGGGCATGTCGGATCTGTTCGACTTCGTCAAGGTGCGCGGCGATAAGGCGCCCTACGTGCAGATCGACCGCGTCGAAGCGTTGGCGGCTGTCGCGCAGGTCGGCGCGCTGGAACTGCATCCCTGGAATTGCGCGCGCAACGATCCCGAATCCGCGGGCCGCCTGGTGTTTGATTTGGATCCCGCGCCGGATGTTAAATTCGAGGCCGTGATCGCCGCGGCGCTAGACATTCGCGAACGCCTCGAAAAGCTCGGCTTGGTGTGTTTCTGCAAGAGCACGGGCGGCAAGGGCCTGCATGTCGTCACGCCGTTGCTCGAGGGCAAGAAGGCGGTGGCGTGGCCCATCGCCAAGAATTTCGCGCATCTGGTCTGTGCGCAGATGGCGCAAGACAGCCCCACGCGCTATCTCGACAACATGTCCAAAGCAAAGCGCTCCGGCCGGATTTTCTTGGACTATCTGCGCAACGATCGCACCGCGACGGCCGTGGCGGTGCTGTCGCCGCGAGCCCGCGAAGGGGCACCGGTATCCATGCCCCTCGTTTGGCGCGACGTCAAGAAGGGCCTGGATCCCAAGGCTTTTACGGTGCGGACGGCCCCGGCACTGCTGACCAAGCTCAAGCCTTGGAAGGACTATGCCTCCGGCGCGCGCTCACTGAACGATGCCATCAAGCACATCACGCGAGGCACTCGCGCATGAACTTCCGCACGCCGAAGCTGCCTTAAGTTAGCGTGAACAGCCCCGACGCCAAGCCGGTCACGATCGAGGTCAACGCGACCACGCGCGTTTCCGGACTCTTGAACTCGGGGCCGGAATCCAAAGCCTGCTTCGTGGTGGCGCACGGCGCCGGCGCCGGCATGCTGCACCCCTTCATGGCGAAACTGGCGACCGACTTGGGCGGGCGCGGCATTGCCACGCTGCGCTATCAGTTTCCCTACATGGAAAAACACGGCAGGCGGCCGGATCCGCCTGCGCTGTGCCATGCCACGGTCCGCGCCGCCGTCGATGCCGCGCGCGCCTTGCTCCCCGTGCTGCCCCTATTTGCGGGCGGCAAGTCTTTCGGGGGCCGCATGACCTCCCAGGCGCAGGCTGCAAATCCGCTGCCTGAAGTGCGTGGACTGGCGTTTCTGGGATTTCCGCTGCACCCGCCCAAGCAGCCGTCCGATTCGCGCGCGGCGCATCTTTTGAAAGTTCAGGTGCCCATGCTGTTTCTGCAGGGCGCGCGCGATCTGTATGCCGAGCCTGAATTGCTGAATCCATTGATTACGGTGCTCGCCGATCGTGCGACGCTCGTGCTGCTGCCGGACGCAGACCATTCCTTCCACGTCCCGGCGCGAAGCAGGTTCACCAACAGTCAGGTCAACGACGACATGATCAACGCGCTTGCAGGCTGGATTGGTGCGGTAGCCCGCCGGTGACTTTGCTCGCCGAGCTCGTGCAGGCCTCGCAACGAGTGGGCGCCAGCGCCGCGCGCCGGGTCAAAGCGAGTGAATTGGCGGCGCTCTTGAAAATTCTGACGCCGGGTGAAATCGATATCGGCGTGCACTATCTTTCGGGCGAGATTCCACAGGGGAAAATCGGCATCGGCTACGCAGCGGTGCGTGCCGCCGCGGCCATGCCGGCCGCGGATTCACCGACGCTGTCGGTGGCAGAAGTCGATGGTAAGCTGTCGGAACTCGCCGGCATGCGCGGCGGCGGATCCGCGGCGCGGCGCGCAGCGGCTTTGCAGGAACTGTTCGCGCGCGCGACGGCGCCGGAACAGCAGTTCCTGCTGCGTCTCTTGATCGGAGAGCTGCGGCAGGGCGCGCTGGCCGGCGTCATGGTCGACGCCATTGCCGCGGCCGCCGGACTGCCGATCGCAACGGTGCGCCGGGCGGCGATGTACTCCAAGAGTCTCGGGGCCGTGGCTGCAACGGCACTACAAGAAGGGGCCGAGGCGCTGGCGAAGTTCCAGCTCGAACTGTTCTCGCCGGTATCTCCCATGTTGGCGCAGACGGCGGTCGATGTGGCCGAAGCGTTACAGGAAATACACGGCGCCGCCGCGTTTGAGTGGAAGATGGACGGCGCGCGCATCCAAGTGCACAAGCTGGGCAACGAAGTGCGCATCTACACGCGCAGCCTGAATGAGATCACCGCGGCCATCCCGGAGATCGCCGAGCTCGCGCGCACCTTTGCCGAGCACGCGCTGGTGCTCGACGGCGAGGCGATCGCCTTCGATGCGTCGGGCCGCCCGCATCCGTTCCAGGTGACCATGCGGCGCTTCGGCCGCAAGCTCAATGTCGAAGCCTCGCGCAGCGCATTGCCGATCGAAGCATTTTTT
>DATNKC010000111.1:0-2015 GCA_035603615.1 Steroidobacteraceae bacterium
GCGAAGTTGACGCTCCAGACGCCGTTGTTGCCGCTCAAGCCGCTGGCCGATCGCGTAAAGACCATCGAGCCGAGATCCTCACTCGTGTAGCGCGACGCGAGCCCGGCCGCGATCTTAGGGTCGGCTGGATACACGAGCTGCTTGCGCTCTGCGATAACAGCGGCCTTGATCGCAGCTGCCGACGCTTTCACGGTCTCTTCTGCTTCTGGCTTGCCGTCGTAGAGCAGCTCGAGCAGACGTCGCATGAACGGACCACGCATCGCAGCGCCACTGTCGGTGTTGGTTAACAGCACCGCGCCGACCTGCGCCGCGGGAATGAAATAGAGATCACTGTGATAACCGATCAGGTCACCGCCGTGGTGATACCACTGCACGTCGGCCGTCTTCTGACCCATCAGCCCCATGCCGTAAAATCCGTCCTCGCCCAAAGGCACGTTCGGCTGTCGGCGGGCGAGTACGTTCACCGCTGCGATATAGCGCTGGCCGTTGGGTAAGACGCCCTCGCGCAGTTCATTGTCGACGTACTTGATGACATCCACCGCAGACGACCAAGCGGCCCCGGCCGGCCTTTCAAAGTTGAAGGCGTCGTTGACCTGCACGAGTGCGAGCGACAAATGGCCGTCGATATCTGCCGCATGCCCCCCGGCGTGGTTGCCGGCGAGCGCTTTGTGCAGGTTAAGCGTCGTCGATTTCATACCGAGCGGGTTAAACACTTTTTCCTGCATCGTCTTGTCATAGGCCGCGCCGATTTCGAGCTCGGGATGGGCGAGGTGACCGCCGATATAGCCGGCGGCGGCAGCCATCAAGTTGTTGTACTGGAAGGTTTCGCCAAATTTGCTGGTCGGTTCAGTCTGAGCGAGGTGCTCGAAAGTCAGGGAGGCAGGCGTTGTCAGGGACGTTCCCGATAAAATGTCAGGGAAGTCGCGGCGCGGCAGCCCGGTGCACGCGCACACCAATTGGCGCATTTCCACCGATGCCGTGGTCGCATCGCTCCCCAAGCGGAACGACGGATATACCTTCGTCACTTTGTCGTTCCAAGAGAAGCGGCCCTCGTCGACCAGCTTCGCCAACATCAATGTCGACATCCCCTTGGTGTTCGAGGCAATGCGAAACAGCGTGTTGGCGTCCACTTTATCGGGCTTGCCGAGCTCTTTGATGCCGAGACCGCCCGCATACACGAGGTGGCCATGATCAAGCAGCGCGAACGACACGCCCGCGACATCGAGTTGCTGCATCGAGGACGACAAAAACTGCTTTAGGGTTTCAACGCGATTCTCATCGAGCGGGTGCGGCGTTCGGCCCGCGAAGCTCTCTCGCGCGTAGCCAGCAGGACGCAGGCTTGCAAGCGCCAGGGCGAGCGTGCCCCCGCGCTTTTCAAAGGTTGCGACGCTTCCTTGCATGAGCAGCACCGTCCACTTAGATCCCTTGCGAAGGGCAATGGCGCGCACTTCCTGATGTTCCGTGGGTGAAGTGCGATAGCTGAAGCTCTTTTGCTCTTCCCAGCCCTCCTTTGCCGCCCCGGGCACGCTGACCTCAAGCTCTCGCGCGAAGCCTGGATATTGTCGGCTCCACGCCGTAGCAACGGCATTGTCCGCACTGGTGGCGTTCGGCACGTCGACGAAGGTGAGTTCAAGGTCCTTTTCGGGCGGCGTCAGAACCATGGCCGTCGGGTCGCCCTTGGCTGTCCATGCCTTCGGTTGAGTAAAGGTAGCGTTCGCCAAGGTTATTGGCGTATCGGCAGTCGCCGGCGTTTGCGCCGTGGCCCGGCCTGCTGCGGCGAGAGCAATCAGGCAAAAGATTGTCGATAGTGTTCGCATGGGGTCACAGCTCCTATTTCTGATCTAACACCCGCACTTCCTTGCGCGTTATTGCTCCCTATCCCATATCTTAAACAGCTTTCTCGATTTAGGTATAAAATCTCTGACACGGCAAAATATTATCCCGTTCCTCGGCTGATCCAGTCGGCGGCGTTGCGAGCGATCGAGCCGTTGGCATGCCTACGTCGTCCGCTGCGA
>DATNKC010000112.1:0-5832 GCA_035603615.1 Steroidobacteraceae bacterium
GACGCCGCTGACCACGATGTCGTGCTCGAAATCGAACAACCCTGAAATCGCCAAGTGCACGCAGTCGGTCGGCGTGCCATTGACGTAGTAGGCATCGGTATCGTAACGCACGGCTCGCACCGGCACATCCAGTGTCAGCGAGTTGCTCGCACCGCTGCGATTTCGATCAGGAGCCACGATCGTGACGGCGCCGAGCGGCTTGATCGCTTCTCCGAGAGCTGCCAGGCCCTCGGCGCGGTAGCCGTCGTCATTGGAAAGAAGGATCTTCACTGCTTAACAGGTCTGCGCCGCACTGGCGGGTAATCGGGGACTATACTTGATATATGGGCAGAAAGCGCACACTCCAGCCGGACGAGGCAGACCATTCGACGGACGCCGCGGCATTTCGCACCGCGATGCGCGACGTCAAGCCGCTGGCCGCGCAGCCATCACGCCACGTCCCGCCGAAAGCTGCGCGCCGCACGCGTATTCGACCGCTGCACGCCGCCGCCGACGCCGTTCAGGATCTCGATGCGGCCATGCCATTGATCGCCACGGCCGCCGGCGAGGACGCCGCCGCATCCCTGTCGTTTCAACGCGCCGGCATCCGCGATCAGATGATGCGCCGCCTGCGACGCGGCTTGATCCCGAGCGAGGATGAGCTTGATCTTCACGGACTCACTCAGACAGAGGCGCGCGATCAGCTCGCGGACTTCATCGCGCACAGCCGCAATGCCGGGCGCCGCTGCGTGCGAGTGGTGCATGGCAAGGGCTATCGCTCCGGCGCGCGCGGACCGATTCTCAAGACTGCGGTAAACCTCTGGCTGCGCCGGCATCTGGACGTCATGGCATTCACCTCCGCCAAGGCCATCGACGGCGGCACCGGAGCGGTCTACGTATTGCTGCGGGCCTGAATGCCGCAGTCCTTGAGCCCGATCTGAAGGTTCGCGAGCTTGTCGAGATCGGGCCGGAAGCGCTCGGCAATGAGCTTGCGCGCCGCCATGTAGTCCTTTGAATGATTGATCGCTTCGACGGCCAGCAGTTCTCCGCCCTTGAGATAGCAGACGCTGAAACTGCGCGTAGCCGGATCGCCACGCGTCAATTGCTGATCGTGGCCGGAAGATAATCCGGCGATCAGCAGCTTGTTGTCGTATTGATCGGACCAAAACCACGGTACCCGCTCGTAAGCCATGGGCCGGTCCAGCATGTTAAGCGCCGCCACCTTGCTTTGCTCGAAGGCATTGTCGACCGATTCGAGCCGTACTCGGGAGTGATAGCGCGGCGAAAAATAACTGGTGCAATCGCCGGCCGCGAAAATTGCAGGATCGCTGGTTCGGCAGGTTTCATCGACGACGATGCCGTTGTCGCACTCAAGCCCCGCGTCCGCGGCCAATTGAGTATTGGCGATCGCGCCGATGCCCACCACCAATAGATCCGCCGGGTGCATGCTGCCATCGGCGCAAACCACCCTTTCAACGCGGCCGCTTCCCTCAAAACGCACCACGCGGGTGTTGCAGATGATTTTGACGCCCTGAGTGCGGTGTTCGTGCTCAAAATACTCCGAGACGCTCGACGCCACGACACGATTCATGACTCGATCCGCCATCTCCAGAACCGAGACGGCGCAACCCATCCCTCGCGCCGTTGCCGCGATTTCCAGGCCGATGTAGCCGCCGCCGACGATGATCACGCGCGCTCCCGGTTTCAGGCCCGCACTGATGGCCGCGGCATCATCAACGTTGCGCAAATAGTTCACCCCGGCCAGATCGGAACCGGAGCAGGTCATGCGCCGCGGCAAAGCGCCGATACACAGCAGAAGACGGTCGTATGCGAATTCCTCGCCATTCGACAGCAGCACGCGGCGCGCCGCCGCTTCGATTCGGGTTGCGCGGGCGCCGAGCTTGAGCTCGATGGAATGTTCGTCGTAGAAGCCGCGGTGCCGGAACAGCAGACGTTCCGCCGCCATCTCGCCGGACAAGAATTTCTTCGACAGCGGCGGCCTTTGATACGGCAACATGCTCTCGTCGCTGATCAGGACGAGACGCTGCGTGAATCCTTCGCGGCGCAGAGTATCGACGGCCTGTGCGCCTGCCTGTCCGCCCCCTACGATGACGATCGTCGAGATCATGACAACCATATTAGCGTACGCCTGCGCAAATTCGCCGCGACTAGCTTCCGCGCCGACACCGCGGTTATACTGAATCGGCATGAATTTGCGTTGATATGTGAATATCAGATATCTGCTATCGGGTCGACAATTGGATCTCAAACAGCTCGAATATTTTCGCCACGTTGCTGAGCTCGGCAGTTTCACCAATGCCGCCGCTTTCCTCTCGGTCGGGCAACCCACCCTGAGCCGTCAGATCGCGGACCTCGAATTGGAATTTGGGCAGGATCTATTTGACCGCAATGGCCGCGGCGTGGTGCTGACACAGGCAGGCAGCCAACTCCTCGAACACACGCGCGGCATCCTCATGCAGGTCGGGCGTGCTCGACAAGAATTGGAAACCACGCGCAGCGGCGATGCCGGCCACATCATCCTCGGGCTGCCCGCGAGTCTCGGCAACATCGTGACCGTTCCGCTGGTCAAGGCTTTCGGCAAGGTGTTGCCGAAATCCCGGCTGGCGTTCTCGGAAGGCTTGTCCGCCTATATTTTGGAGCGTTTGAGCGTCGGGCGCATCGATTGCGCCCTGGCCTACAATGCCACTGCCTCCGAAGACTTCGATGTAACACCCTTGCTCGACGATCAATTATTTCTGATCGCCTCGGCATCCCAAACTAAAAAATATCCCGCATCCATATCCTTGAGCGAACTCGCCGACTATCCGCTGGTCATTCCCGGCCGTCCGCATGCGAACCGCATGACTGTGGAACACGCCCTGTCGAATATCGGCAAGAAAATTCAGATCGCGCATGAAGTCGAATGCATCCCTGCGATCGTCGATCTGGTGCGCCAAGGGCACGGCTTCGGGGTGCTGTCGCTGAATGCGATCAAATCCTCGCCCTGGGCCGCGCATGTTCTCATCAAGCCCATCTTGAATCCGACGCTGACGTTCCCGTTATCGATCGTGACATCGATAAGGCGTCCAAAGAGTGCGTTCATGCGCAAGGCGATTTCTCTGATCGGCGACGTGGTGCGCGGCGAAATCGGACAGCATTTAGGCAAGATGCCGCGAAGTTTCAAGGATCGGCAGGCCTCGAACCGACGGGCGCGATGACTTGAATCCAAAGAACTTCGACAATGTGAACTTGAATCTGCTGGTCATCTTCGCCGTGCTGATGCGCGAAAGATCGGTTACCCGTGCCTCGAAAATACTCATGATTTCGCAGCCCGCCGTCAGCCACGCACTCAAGCAGCTGCGGGCTCTGTTTGCCGATCCGCTATTTACGCGCAGCAGTACCGGCGTGAATCCAACCCAGCACGCCCAGACCGTTCACAAAGATCTGCTCGTATCGCTCGAAGCAATCGAAGCGATCTTGAATAAGCGCAGTCAAGAGCAGCAACCCTCAGCCAGACAGCAACACTGACGCCATCGCGGCCAGTCCCTCTTTGCGCCCGATAAATCCCAGGCGCTCCGTCGTGGTCGCTTTGATGTTGATTGCCGTCGCCGCAACTTGCAGGTCTTGCGCCAGATTCGCGGCCATCGCGCTGCGATGCGCCCCGATACGCGGAGCCTCCGCGAGCACCGTGATATCCGCGTTGACCAAGCGCAGTCCTGCCGACTTCATGCGCTGCGCGACGACGCGCAGAAACACTCGGCTGTCGGCGCCGCGGTAGCGCGGGTCGCTGTCGGGAAAATGCTGGCCGATGTCGCCATCTCCCATGGCGCCCAGCAGCGCGTCGCATAAGGCGTGAATGACGACATCGCCGTCCGAGTGCGCGACGATGCCCTGTGCATGGGCGATGCGCACGCCGCCGAGCACGACGTGATCGCCCGCGCCGAAGGCGTGTACGTCCACTCCCTGTCCGATTCGCATTTGGCTACTCTCCCCCATCTTGAGTATCGCGGCTGCCACCTCTAAATCCTCGGCGCGCGTCACCTTGATATTGAACGGCGAGCCGGGTACCAGGGCCGCGCGAATGCCCATGCGCTCCATCGCCTGTGCCTCGTCGGTGACTGCCAGCTTGTCGGCGGCCGCGTCGTTGAGCGCCTTGCGCAGCGCCGCGTAGGCAAATACCTGCGGGGTCAGCGCGCGCCATAGTCCGGTGCGATCTACTGTCTCGAGCCCGTGTGGCAGCTCACGCTTTATCGTATCGACAATCGGCGCCGCCAATACCACGCCGCCGATGTCCGCAGCAGCGCTGCGCGGATTGTTCTCGAGCGCATCGCAGAGAGCGCTCAAGTCGCCCGCGCGCAGGCATGGCCGCGCCGCGTCATGCACCAAGATCCAATCGTCCGCTTGGGCTGTGGGGGCCAGATACTCCAAGCCGTTCATCACCGAATCCTGCCGATGTGCCCCGCCGATCGTGGTCAGCAACTTGGGCGAATCAAGGCTTCGCGCAATTTCAGCCCAGTGCGCATCGCCGGCGGCCAGCACCACCACGATGCCCTGTATTCGAGGCTCGGCCAGCAGCGCGCGCAGCGACCACTCGAGCACGCTGCGCCCTAACAGCGGAGTGTATTGTTTTGGAATGCCGGGGCTGGCGCTGGAGGCGAAGCGTTCGCCGCGGCCTGCCGCGGGAACGATGGCCCAGAGGCGGCGCGCTGTCCGCGCGCTCATTGCGCGCGGGCGGTGACAGGTGCCGGGGGCGCGGCGGGAGCCGGCGTATTGGCTCTCACGACTTGGTAGAAAGTTTCGCTCGCGGAGACCATCCCCAATTCGCTGCGGGCCCGCTCTTCGAGCGCCGTAAGGCCGGTCTTGAGGTTCGCCACTTCGGCGCTCAATTGCCGATTGCGCTCAGCCTGCTCGAGGTTGGCCGCGCGCTGCGTCTCGACGGAGGCCTTCAGTCCCGAAACCTCGCGCAAGCCTTTGTCCGAGAACCAGAGTCGGCCTTGGAGCAAGATCAGCGTGATGGCCAGTACAGCCGCGAAAATCCTCATGGGGACAGGAGCTTAGCATGAACTCTTAAGAAATTGGAACCGATAAAGCGCGCATTCCCGCATAGGATGCTTTCGCGCCTAACTCGGCTTCTATGCGCAACAGCTGATTGTATTTGGCGATTCGATCCGAGCGCGACATCGACCCGGTTTTAATTTGCGTCGCGGTGGTTGCGGCCGCGATATCCGCGATGGTGGCATCCTCTGTTTCTCCGGAGCGGTGCGAGACGACCGCCGCGTACTTCGCTTTGAACGCCATGTCGATGGCGGCCAAGGTTTCCGTCAGGGTGCCGATTTGATTCGGTTTGATGAGAATGGCATTGGCGATCTTCTTGGCAATGCCCTCCGCAAATATCTTGGTGTTCGTCACAAACAGGTCATCGCCCACCAGTTGCACCTTGCTGCCCAATTTGCGGGTGAGAATGGCCCAGCCGTCCCAATCCCCCTCGCTCATCCCGTCCTCGACGGTGACGATGGGATACTTTGCGACCAGCCCGGCCAGATAGTCGGCGAATTCGGATGAATTGAACTTGCGGCCCTCACTCTCGAGGTCGTACACGCCATCCTTGAAGAACTCCGTGCTGGCGACATCCAGCCCCAGAAAAATGTCCTTGCCCGCGCGGTAGCCGGCTTTATCGATGGCTTCCAAAATCGTCGTGATCGCTGCTTCATTGGAAGGCAGATCCGGCGCGAAGCCGCCCTCATCCCCGACAGCGGTGTTCAATCCCTTGGCGTGCAAGACTTTCTTGAGCGTGTGAAAGATTTCGGCGCCGTAACGCACCGCCTCGGAGAAGGACGGCGCGCCCAACGGAAG
>DATNKC010000113.1:0-5761 GCA_035603615.1 Steroidobacteraceae bacterium
TGATGGCAAAAGTTCTTCTTCTGCGGATTTCCTCGGCTAATGAGCCACTCTGCATGTTTCTCAACTTTCCTCTGCAAGCTACGATCGTCAGCGCGTGCGCATTGTAGAGGAAACTTAGAGATGTTTAATTAGATTAATATAATTCCGTAACTACCTGTTTCGTATAATAATATGTCGGTCTGGCGGCGCGGCTTCGCCGAGATGGATCGCGGCCGGTCGTTCTGCCCCGCGCACGCGCGCGGGGCATCGACTGGCTTATCGACCGGTCCGCGACGGCTCAATAGCCGACGGGCGTTGGGGTCGAAGTGAGCGTAATGCCGCCGAAGACGCCGTCGGTCTGATTGGCAAAACCCGCGGTGTAGAACAGCGTGGTCACGGGCTTGTCCGAATCGCCGTTGCCGAAGACAAGTGACCACAATCCGGGAAAGACAAACGGCTGACCCGCGCTGGACATCAGGGGTCCCTCAGCGCTGGCCAATGCGGTTCCGTTGGGGGTGAAGATGTTGATCATTCCATCGCCAAAGTTTCCGATGAGCACGTCCCCCTGTAGAGAACCGAATCCCGCCGGTGCGATCGCGATTCCCCATGGCGCGTTGAGCGGGCCTGCCGATGCGAACTGACTTATCAAGTTGCCGCTGAAATCGAAGATATCGACATAGCCAAGACCGGCACCCGTGTTCTCGTCATGCATTGCCGAATCCTGCTGGGCGAATGTGACGTACAAATCGCCATTCAGCGCGGCGATGCCGAACGGCGCGAAGCCCGCCGGGATGTTCGGATCGACGAATTTTCCTTGCATGGCTGCCGGCTTCGAAAAATTGGTGTCGAAGACGTCGACTTTATTGTTATGCAAGTCGGTGGCGTAGAGGTACGTAGCCCCTCCGACCGCGCCGATCGCGAGACCCTTGTACACCGCATGATTGGCCCCATTGGCCACGCCATCGTCGTACGCAGTGACGGCGGTCGCGCCGCTGTCTTTTGCCCAAGCGGCAATGGTTCCGCCCTCGCCGTCAAAAATGAACAGGGCCGACTCTTGACCCATGCTGGTTGTAATCATGAAACCGCCGCTGCCGTTGTAAACCTGGCCCGTGGGTTTCGCCTGCACTCCGGCCGCGGATGCCGGTATGGCCACCCCGACGCTGGCCGAACCGGTAACTCCCTGCGTCTCATTGGCGCCGATGCCGCTATAAAGAGTACTGAGATTGTTGTTGTTGTCGGAAATCCAGAACGGCGAGCCGGGTGCAAACGCGATTCCCCAGGGATTCTGCAGGTTGGCATCGATTGTGAGCGCAGTGGCAACCACCGTGTCGTTGTCTGTCACCAATGCGGTACCGGTGAATCCCATTGCTGCCGCAGGCGGAGCGCCGCTGCTGCTCCCGCCGCCGCACGCCGCAAGTGTAAAGGCACAAACCATGCCGAGCTGCGCAGACATTCCCGCGCGGCTCCTGATAACGCGATACAAATTCATTGATGCTCTCCGACACACTATAAGAAGTTGGTTATGCCGGTGAGTACCGCATCACGGAGAAACAGTTGAGTCGCGCAGACTCGCAAGCAAGTGCAAATTGATCGCTAGTCCATCCAGCGAATGCACGGATTAAAAAACGACACGGTGCGCGCAGGGCCCGAGCGCGCGGCGGGAAGCCTTGGTTTATTTCTGCTCGACGTTGAGCATGCGGCGCAGCACCGCGGCGTCCTCGCGGCCGACGCTCGCTTGATAGTAGCCGCGCCGAATGCCGACTTGCTCGAAGCCCAATGAGTGGTACAGACGTGCGGCCGCCACGTTCGATGGCCGCACCTCGAGAAAGGCTTCGCTCATGCCAGCGGTGCGCGCCCGTTCAAGCAGGTACAGCAACACCTTGCGGGCAAAGCCTCGCGAACGATACTCATCCCGTATGCACACGTTCAAAATATGCGCCTCGCCCGCCCCAATCGACATGATGCCGTAACCACCTACATCGCCCGCCACATCGATGATGCGGCAGACATAACCTACGCGCAGGCAGTCGCGGAAAATCCCTTCGCTCCAGGGAAATTGATATGCCGCCTTTTCGATCGCCGCGACCACGGGGATGTCGAGATCGTGCATGGGCCGAACCTCGACCCGCGCAAAGGTTTCGAGTTTGACGCTAGACACGGGAAATCACGTCCCGGGCAAATTTCAGATCTTCCCAGGCTTTGCGTTTTTCGGTCGGTGTGCGCAATAGATAGGCAGGATGGTAGGTCACGACCAGCGGCACCTGGGACAGGCCAAAGCGATGCACCTGCTGGCGCAGAGCACCCAATGTCTTTTCGGTGCCAAGTAGATTCTGTGCGGCGATGCGCCCCACGGCCAGCATGATCTTAGGTTTCAATAGCGCTATCTGCCGTTCCAAATAAGGCAAACACTCCGCGGCTTCAGTCAGGTTCGGGTCCCGGTTACCGGGCGGCCGGCATTTCAAAACATTCGCAATGTATACCTGTTCGCGCGCCAATCCTATGGCGTGCAGCATGGAATTGAGCAGTTGTCCCGCGCGGCCTACGAACGGCTCGCCCCTGCGATCCTCCTCGGCGCCGGGCGCCTCGCCCACGATGAGCCAGTCAGCGTGCGGATTACCGACGCCAAACACGGTTTGCGTTCGAGTCGCGCTCAAGCTGCACCGAGTGCACGCGGCCACACGCGCCCGCAATGCTTCCCAATCCGCCCCCGCCTCGCGCGCGGCCGACGCAGCGCCCGACGCGATGACGAGCGAAGGAGCGTCAGCGGAGCCGCGGGCGGTGCGCAGCGTCCAGCTCTTAAGACCCAGGGCATCCAGATACTCTCGGCGCAGTTGACTATTCATGCGCGGCAGCGGTCGGCCTGTTTCTGCGCCGCAGCTTGCGGTAGACCCAAATGGAAGGGGCCGATAGCGCGTACAGGCCGAAGATGATCAATAGCGTGATGGCCGGATGCAGAAAGATGAGAATGAAGGCCAGCGGCACGAATACGATGTAGGTGAAGCGGACCCGCCCGCTCGGATTCACGTATTTGAAGCTGTTAAAGGCGAAACGGCTGATCATCAGCGCGCCGGCGGTTGCGGTGACCATGAACGCCAGTATTAATCCCGGCAAGCCGATGTTGGTTTGGTCGCTGGCGAGCCAGACCAAGGCCGCGACGATGGCGGCGGCGGAAGGACTGGGCAAACCCTCGAAGTAGTGCTTATCCTGCGTTGGCCCGCGCGAGTTAAACCGTGCCAAACGCAATGCTGCTGCGGCTGCATAGAAAAAACACACCAGCCAGCCGATGCGGCGCCACAAAGGGCCGTACTCGGCGATGCGTGCGACGCCCCATTGATAAGTGACAATGGCGGGTGCGACGCCGAAGGACACCATGTCCGAGAGGCTGTCGTATTCCCGGCCGAAGGCGCTGGCGGTATTGGTCCATCGCGCCACACGTCCATCCAGCCCGTCGAAAAGCATTGCGACGAACACCGCGATGCCGGCGTACTCGAAACGCAAGTCGACCGCGGCCACGATGGCGTAAAAGCCTGCGAAAAGCGCGCCGGTGGTGAGAAGATTCGGGAGCCAATAAACTCCGCGCGGCCGTGCTGGTGAGTCGTCGTCGTCGCCCATTGGCCTCCATAATAGCAGGGGGGCTCATGTAAGATATTGGCCTATGCGCCTATCTCAATACCCCATTTCCACCCTCAAAGAGGTCCCCGGCGACGCGGAGGTCGTTAGCCACCAACTCATGCTGCGCGCGGGGCTGATCCGCCGTCTGGCAGCCGGGCTGTACGTTTGGCTGCCAATGGGCCTTCGCACCTTAAAGAAGGTCGAGCAGATCGTGCGTGAAGAAATGAATCGCGCGGGTGCCCTGGAAATGTGCATGCCCACGATCCAGCCCGCCGAGTTGTGGATCGAATCGGGCCGCTGGAGTAAGTACGGACCGGAGTTGCTGCGCCTCAAGGACCGTCATGATCGTGAGTTTCTGTACGGCCCGACCCACGAGGAAGTCATCACCGACATCGCACGCCGGGAGCTGCGCAGCTACAAGCAACTCCCCGTCAATTTTTATCAGATTCAATCCAAATTCCGCGACGAGATCCGGCCGCGGTTCGGGGTCATGCGCGCGCGCGAATTTTTAATGAAGGACGCCTATTCGTTTGACATGGACGAGGCGGGCCTGGCCGAGAGCTATCGGCGCATGTACGAGGCGTACTCGCGCATTTTTACCCGCATGGGACTCAAGTTCAGGGCCGTGCAAGCCGACGGTGGCAGTATCGGCGGCGATACCTCGCAGGAATTTCACGTCCTCGCAGACTCTGGCGAGGACGCGATCGTGTTCTCAGATGGCGACGATTACGCCGCCAACCTGGAAACCGCGGCGGCGCTGGCCCCGGCGGCGCCTCGCGCTGCGGCCTCTGAGCCGCTCAGCAAGGTCGCTACGCCGAACGCGCGCACCATTGCCGAGGTCAGTGCACTGATGGGGGTGGCGCCGGCGCAATGCGTCAAAACGCTGCTGGTGGATGGCGCCGACGGCGGTCTGGTCGCGCTGGTGATCCGCGGCGATCATGAACTGAATGCGGTGAAATCGCAGAAACTCGACGGCGTGGCAAGCCCTCTTAAGATGGCGGGCGCGGACCGGATCAGGACCGCCGTGGGCGCGGAACCGGGGTTCATCGGCCCGGTGGGCTTTAAGGGCAAAATCTACGTGGACCATGCGGCTGCCAAACTGGCCGATTTCGTCTGCGGCGCCAATGAAAAGGATATGCACTACCGCGGCGTGAATTGGGGCCGCGATCTCCCCGATCAGCCCTCGGTCGATATCCGCAATGTCCAGGAGGGCGATCCCAGCCCGACAGGACGCGGCACACTCAAGATCGCCCGCGGCATCGAGGTGGGGCACATATTCCAGCTGGGACAGCTCTACAGCGCCGCCATGAACGCCAGCGTGCTCGACGAGCAAGGCAAGGCCGTGACGATGTTCATGGGTTGTTACGGCATCGGTGTAACTCGGGTGGTCGCGGCGGCGATCGAACAGAACCATGATGCCAATGGCATTTTGTGGCCGGCGGCGATTGCGCCTTTTCAAGTGGTGCTGGTGCCCATCAACTATCAGAAATCGGCGAAGGTTCAAGAGACGACTGACGCGCTGTATCGGGACTTCAACGCCGCGGGCATCGATGTGCTGCTGGATGACCGGGACGCGCGGCCCGGCGTCAAATTCGCCGATTCCGAGCTTTTAGGGATTCCCCACCGCATCGTGATCGGTGAGCGCTCTTTGGCGGCAGGAAATCTCGAATATCGTAATCGGCGCGAGACCGAATCGACGGAAATCTCGGCCTCGGATCCGGTAGGCTATATACGACATAAGTTAAATGGCTGAGGATGCCTCATGCGGTCTGCCCAGGCGGTACTGCTCGCGCTGATCGTCTCGTTTGCCCTGCCCGGCGCGTCGCGCGCTGATCAACAGCGCGATCCGGAGCTCAAGGAACTGCTGCAAAAAATCATCGGCAGCGCGGATTGCTTCACCGATAAGTACGAATCAGAGGTCTGGTACAAGTCCATGGAGCCGCGCCTCGCGCAGTTCGTGCCCACCCACGAGGAACGCGTTGAGATCTTAAATCACGTGTACTGCGAAGCGAAGCGGGACCCGAACCTGCAGATTCCGCCGGATTTGGTGCTGGCGCTCATGGAAGTGGAGAGTCGATTCGATCGCTGGGCCGTGTCGCCGGCCGGCGCAGTGGGACTTATGCAGGTCATGCCCTTCTGGCCGCGCGAGCTGGGCGTTTCGAATCAACTG
>DATNKC010000114.1:0-13309 GCA_035603615.1 Steroidobacteraceae bacterium
CCAAGTGATCAGTAGTGCACGGCGCGGATAGGCGGGCCGCAGATCGGGCAGGTTGGCATCCAGCAGGCGCTTCTGCAGGCGGACCCGCTGTAGCGGAGCCAGCGCGCCGAGCGAGGGTCCATGAGTGCTGCCGCCGTTCACCAAAAGTTCGGCACTGTCTTCGAACGCCGGTACTGTGCTGTTCATGCGCCGTGTCAACCAACGGGCATCGTAGGCGCGGATGGCTCGTATAATCCACGCGGCAGCGGCGAGCAGCGACAGCAGCACGCAAACAGCCGTCCAGCGGGGACCCCAATTCCGATACACGATCGCAAGGCACGCACTGACCACTGGGAGCAGCAACAAAGCTCGAATCCCCGCCGCGCGAGCCTGAACCTCGCGGCGCACCTGAGCGAGGCGTGCGGAACTCAACTACGCGCCCCAGCCGATGCGCCAGACGGCGCTCGGTCACGCGCGCGACTGCGAGTCGCATAAAGACGTTCGAACAGAAACATGAGGGCGATCAAAACCGCAAAATACGATGCGAGCGATTGTGGCCGACCCCAGAGCCGCGATGCCGTCGGTAGCTGCAAGGGCGCGACGCTCGCCGCCGGCGCGCGGCCAGGCGCCAAGGTTGGACGCCGCAGCTCTGTCGCGAGTGTTTTTGCAAAGTCCGGTGCCGCCAGGGCGGGGAGATCCTGGATGTTCAGAGGGACGGTGAGACTTAAGAGACGCCCGGTTCCCAGCACGCGAGCGCGCAATACGGCCGTTCCATCGTCATTGGCAAGGACTACAGGATCTTTGCTGGTGGACTGGCGCGATATCAACAACCGACCGCCCTCGCGAACCCAGTCATTGACGCTCTTGGGTGGAGCGGCGCCGAGCCAAATAAGCCACGCCGGCAATTTCGGCAGCGGTTTGTCCCAGGTCGCGATATCTACAGGGAGAACGGTGCCGGCGGCTGCCCAAGCCGAGGCAAGCGCTCGGGCTACGGGTAGCTCCGAGGCATCCGCAGGATCGTAGCGCACAGCCAAGGTGGGCGTCGGCGACACCGGGGTCTTTGCCGCGGGAGCTGCCCCAGGGAGCAGGCGCCAGGTCACCGGACGCCGCAATTGCAATCGCTCAGCGTCAAGACCGTCAAGATCACTGGGAACCACAATGATCATCGCGGTGCCGGGCGTGAGCACGCTGTCGGCCTCTCGCAGCAGACTCATCAGTGGCTCTTCTGAATGAGGCGCCCCAGCCGTGTTGAGCGAGGGGAATCCGGGGCTGAGCCAGCGCCACTCGCCGACCTGCTCGGGGATGCTATTGCGGGCGGCGCCGGCATCGACTCCGGATGCCACCAATATCCACGGCGGCTGCGGCTCGCTATGCCCGCGCCAAACGGGCAGCGACAACCACAAGCCCAGGGCCGCGATCAACAATATCCGCAACAACAACAGCCAACGTTCGTGCAGGCGCGATTTTTCGCGAGAAAGATGCTGTTCGCGCAAATAACGCATTGCCGCGAAGGACACCAGCCGTTGATCCGAACGTCCGATCCAGTGAATGACCAGCGGCACCACGATCGCCGCCAGCGCTGCCAGGCCTAAGGGTGCGAGCAACGTGATCATCCGGCACTCAGACCCCTGGCATCGACGCTCAATAATCGGCGCAGTGTCAGGTCTGCAGGCTCATCGAGATAGTGTTCGATATGCCGGGCGCCCGTACGCGCAATGCGTGCCGCAAGCTCGCGCCGCGACTGCGCGAATCGTTGTAAAAAGTCCGCTCGCGCCGCCGCCCCGTCCACGCGGCGTCTCTCGCCGGTCTCCGGATCGCGAAAAACGAAATCGCCTGCGAACGGGAAATCGCGCTCATCGCAGCTGACGATGCCAAGTGACAGCACCTGTCGGCGCGCCGCGGCGAGCCGCTCGACGATGATCGGCAGCGAGCCATCGAAACCATCGGAAATCACCACAATCAGTGAATCCAGAGCGATTCGTTCCCAGAGTAGCTGTAGGCGCGCCTCGTTGGGCCATTCGCCAGAACATGAAAGTCCGTCGAGCGTCACGAACAGACGGTCGCGTTGCCGCGTGCCGGCGTTGGCAGGCACAAGCTGCAGGACGCCTCCGATGCCGAACATACCGACGGGCTCCCCCTGCATGACGGCAATCTCGATGAGGCACGCGGCCAAGAGCTTGGCCGCGTCCAGCTTGCTGTAATCGGCACGACCGGTATCTGCTTGCGCCATCGATGCCGTGGTGTCGATCAGTACCCAAATGGTCAACGGACTATCTCTGGTTGCTTCTCGAACAAAGAAGCGGTCCGAGCGCCCGTACAGTTTCCAATCCACGCGACGCGGTTCGTCCCCCGGCTCGTAGGCACGATACTGCTCGAACTCAAGACCACTGCCTTTTTGCCGGCCGAAGTGCTGTCCGGCACCGGCACCGTTGGCAATCAGAGGACTCGTGAAGCGCAAGCCGCGTATGCGAGCCCGAATATCCGGTGGTATCAGCATAAAGATCTGCTGCCGCGGTGTGGCACAGGATCTAAGACGGGTATGGGACGGAATCCAGCAATGCAGCGATCACATCATCAGGCGAGCGCCGGTCTGCCTCTGCGGCGAAAGATAGCAGGAGGCGGTGGCGCAGCGCAGGCCCTGCCAAAATCTTCACATCCTCGCGTGTCGCTGCCAAGCGCCCGTGCAGCAGCGCTCGCGCCTTGGCGGCCAACACCAAGGCCTGGCCCGCGCGCGGTCCGGCGCCCCAGCGTACCCATTCGCTCACCTCTTTGATCGAGGAACTCGTCGGTCGGCTCGCGCGTATCAGGGTGGTGATCCAGGCAAGCAGGTCCTCGCCAAGAAGCACCTGGCGGGTCAGCTTCTGCAGGGCGAGCACATCGTCGGCGTTCATGCAGGCCTCGGTGGCGATGGTCGCCTCGCCGGTGGTCTGCGCCAGAATTGCCAATTCTTCGCTCTCGCTCGGATACTCGACGCGAATGTTCAGCAAGAAGCGATCCAGCTGCGCTTCGGGCAAGGGATAGGTGCCGGACTGCTCCACCGGATTTTGCGTTGCCAGCACGAAGAATGGCTCGGGCAACGCATAGGTCTTGCCGCCGTAGCTGACGGTGTGTTCCTGCATGGCCTCGAGGAGCGCGGCCTGGGTCTTAGGAGGAGTTCGATTCAATTCGTCGGCAAGCAGCAGGTTCGTGAACACCGGGCCTTTCTGAAATAGGAAGGAGCGCTTGCCGGTGCCGTGATCCTCCTCGAGAATTTCGGTGCCCAAGATATCGCTCGGCATCAAATCCGGCGTGAACTGCACGCGGCGAAAATCCAAGGCAAGCGTGCGCCCGAGCACGCGCACCAGCAGCGTCTTGCCAAGACCCGGGACCCCCTCGAGCATGCAGTGGCCGCCTGCAAGGAGACCGATGAGCAACTGCTCGACGACGCCCGCCTGACCCACAATGACTCTCCCGATCTCGCTACGGACCTGAGATAGTTTCTCGAGGTGACGCGCAATGTCCTCTTCGCAGACTGGTTGTATCAAGTACGGATACTCAACTGGATTTAAGCCGATAGCGCGTAGGTGACGATGTTGACCGCGAACTTCGTGACATCGTCCGCATTGAAGCGTTTGTTGCGCCAGTCGAAGTCCCACTCGCAACCGTAATCCTTGTTGCTGTAGAGCAGGCCGAGGCGATTATCAAAGCTAATGCCGCGCAGGTAATCGTGCACGAGATCATCTCCCCATCCGTTCAGCTCCATCGATGTGGCCGGCGGCCCATCGAACTTGAAGAAGCTGGTGTAGAGGGCGTGATCTTTCGGTAGTTTTTGCAGACGGTCAGCACCAAAGATCGATGCGATCTCGCGCTCGAAGGATTTGGCGAACAAGCCGTCGATGTCATGATTGCAATCATCGGCCAGGATGAAGCCGCCGTTCTTCAAATAAGCCTCAAAATTGCGCCGCTCATCGGGATTGAATTCGACCAGCTTATGGCCGGCAAGATAACAAAAAGGCGCCGTCATCATCCGATCATCGGCGAGCGGAATGACATGCTCCTCGGGATCCACGCGCAGCGTCGTGTACTGCAGCAAAGTGTCCGCGATGTTCGATGGCATGCGTTGATCGACGTTCCAGTCACCCGACTCATACATGAGCCGGGTGAACCAGAAGTCATACGGGCCGCCGTTGGCATTGGACCGCTCTTGGGCCGGCGGCGTCACAGGCAATATCGCTACACCGCATCCGACAGGGACGTGAACGTGAATTCCCGCAGCTTCATCGGCGGCAGCATCATCAAGATGGGCGCTTCTTGAGGTTGCACGCGAACCGGCTTGCCGAATTCCTCGACATTGTTGAGCATGATGACCGGCGACTCATTGAACCGGAAATTCTTGATCGGGTACTTGATTTCGCCATTCTCGATGTAGAAGGTGCCGTCGCGCGTCAGCCCGGTTAAAAGCACCGTTTGCGGATCGACCATGCGGATGTACCACGTGCGGGTCACCAGCACGCCCCGTTGGGTGCCTTTCACCAAATCCATGGTGGATTTGTCGCCGCCCGTCATGATGAGATTGCCCGGCTCACCGACCTGCGGCTTGCCTTTGAGCTTGGCCCAGTAGCGCGAATACTGCAAATAGTCGACGACTCCCTTCGTGACCAGCGGCGTGTGGGTACGCAGCACCCCGTCGTCGTCCCAGGGCAGCACGGGAACCGAGGGATCCTGCGGATCCGAATAGAAATTCACCCGTTCGTCAAAGAGTTTCTCGCCGATTTTGTTGCCGCCACCCTTCTTGGTCATGAAACTGCGGTTCTCGTCGGCCTGGCGGGCGTCGAAGCCGCCGATCATGTAGGTCAGAAGATCGGCTGCAGCGGCCGGTTCCAGAATCACGGTGTATTTCCCCGGTTCTAACGCCTTGGCGTTGGAGGAGCGCTTCGCCTTGTCCATGGCGATTTGAATATCGGTGGGCGCGCTGAACGGAGTAATGTCCGCCAGATTTCGCGCAACCCAGCCGGAACCTTGAGCATCATCCGTGCGCACGGTGCAGGTAAAGTCGGCCTGGGTGCTTTTCTGATAGCCGAAGTTGCCGTTGCTGTTTGCAAGCGCGGAGAACTTCTGGCTATCCTCAAAGTAGCCCGCTGCGACCAACTTATTGGCTCGGCACGGTTGAATGCAGTCCGCCGCCACCTGCGCCCGGTATTCAGGCGTGATGGCTGCGGTTTTTTCCACATAGGTCGCGCTGGGCTTGTAGGTCTGCTTGGCGATGGCGGGCATAAACTCCGGATTCTCCGGGGCCAGACGCGCCAACTCCTCGGCCCGGGCCACGACTCGCGCGAGCGAGGCATCGTCGAACTCGTTGATAGTCGCTGTGCCGGCGCGCTTGCCATAGGCCACTCGCACCACCAGTTCACAGTCATTCACGACTCCGCTGGTGGAGACATTGTTCAACGCGTAACGGATGTTGCCCGCGATTGATCCGTCGAGGGTTGCCGTGCATTCGTCCGCCTTGGAGAGCGACACAACCTTACGCAGGATTGCCTGCGCATCATTTTCAGAATAGATACTCATGTTCGTTTTTGTCCTTAGCCCAAGCTGCGCGCCGTGTTGATGACATTAATTCCGTTGAACCGGGCGGTCGCAGAACCGTGCGACACCGCGGATATCTGTCCGGGCTGTCCCTTGCCGTCAAAGAACGAACCGCCAAAGCGGAAGTCGCGTTGATCGCACACCCCGACGCAGGCGTTCCAAAAGTCGGGAGTGCGCATTTGATAGGCAACATCCTCGATCATCTCGGTGACCTTGCCGTTTTTGATCTCATAGAACAACTGCCCGCCGAATTGTGCGTTGTAGCGTTGTTGATCAATGGAGAAGGAGCCATCCCCGACGATGTAGATGCCATTCTCGACGTCCTTGATCATGTCGGCGATCGCGAGCGGTTTGGCGCCGGGAGCCAAGGAGACGTTGGCCATGCGTTGAAATTGCACGCTCGACCATGAATCGGCGTAGCAACAGCCTTGGGAGGCGGGCAGGCCGATGATATGGGCTTGATCGCGAATCGCTTGATAGTTGACGAGTATGCCGTCCTTGATCAAATCCCAACGACCGGTCTTCACGCCCTCATCGTCATAGCCCACGGCACCCAGGGTCCCCTGTTGGGTCTTGTCGGCGAAAATCGTTACATTGGGGCTGCCGTATTTGAAGTCCTTGGAGCGCCACTTATCCAGTGTCGCGAAGCTGGTGCCGGCGTAGTTCGCCTCGTAGCCCAAGACTCGGTCGAGCTCCGTGGCGTGACCCACTGACTCGTGGATCGTGAGCCAGAGGTGCGAAGGATCGAGCACCAGATCGTACTTGCCGGGTTTCACCGAACGCGCGGTGAGCTTCTGCCGCGCTTGTTGTGCGGCGGCGATGGCGTCAGCGTGCATATCATAGGAGGCCGAGTAGACGACCGCCCCACCGGGCAGGGCAATGCGTCCCGCGGGTTTCGGATCGAGGTACTCGTAGCCCATGCCCACCGGAGCGGATAGGCCACTGCGCTCGCGGAACTTGCCGCTGGCCTTGTCGATGGCGGTGACTTGAAACGGAGCCCAGATTCTGTGCACGTCTTGATCGATAAAGGACCCATCGGTCGATGCGAAATACTTTTGCTCGTTGACGGCAAAAATAACCGAGCGAATGTAGTCGGCACCGGCTTTGAGGGCCGCGCCGTTGACGCTCATGAGCAAGTCGACCTTTTCTTTAATCGGCACTTCCATGGGCGATTTCTTAATCGGCGTCGCCCAAGAGACTTCGCCGATGCCCTTGTTCGGTGCCAGTTGCACCGGGGCGGTTTGAATCTTTGAGTTGGCTCGCGCGATGGCCACGGCCTGCGAGGTGGCGGCGGCAATGCCTGCCAAGGTGAGATCGTTGGATGCGGCAAAACCCCAGGCGTTGTTGACAATGACGCGAATGCCGGCCCCGGTCGACTCGGTGTTGACGACGTTTTGAACCTTGTTCTCGCGGGTGATCACGAACTGCCTCAGGTAGCGTCCGATGCGTACGTCGCAGTACGTCGCGCCCGCCTTGGTTGCCGTGTCCAATGCCGCGGTCGCGAGTTTCTTCTTCAAGCCGACATCTAGTTTGGTGCTGAGAGCATCTACCGGAACCGCACGCGCATGGCCGGGCAGCAAGAGAGCATTGAGCCCAGCCATACCCAAACTGGCGCCGGTCACTGCGGCCCCTGTCGATTTGAGAAAATCACGCCTATACATTAGTTACTCCGTACTTATTGGGATTGCTTGCTTTAGGCAGCGCTGATTCATCTTACGATTACATGAAACGTAATACGAGGGCCCTCTGATGCTTTAAGGGAGCGGCCCAAGCTTGGTGTTGGGCGGCCGACCATGAGACCGGTGCTCGCGCGATAAGTTTCGAGGGCTGTTTTTCGCGGCTTTGGCAGGAGTGCTTTGACAGAATGTCTGAAGGTGCCTGCCGATCGAAAGGATCGCACAATTCCACGGTGCCGACGTGCTAAGTCTCTCGCGTCAGAAAATCGATCAGCAGTTTGCTCAACGCAGCGGGCTGCTCCTGCTGAACCCAGTGTCCCGCGCCCTCAACCAAGTGCACGCCGCGAAACTGACTGCAGGCGGAGGATTCCATCGCCTGCAACGCGCCCGGACTCTGATAGGTGCCCCAATCGCTTTTCCCGGCGATGAAACAGCAGGGCACGTCCATGCTGCGGCCGGCGTATGCCTGCAATTGCGCGGCGCCGTCCGCATCGGTCGCATTGCGATACCACTTAAGGCCGCCGCGAAACGAGGTTCGCGCGAATTCGTCGCTGTACACCCGGAGTTCATCGTCGGGCAGCCAAGCACACTGCGCGGCATCCGCGGCGCTCGGCGCATGTTCCGCGACGGTTTCGGCCATGTTCCTGCCTAAATCCATGATGTAGTACTTGGGCATTTTGGCGAGCTCGTCCGCGGCCCAGGACCTAAGTGCATGGGGAATGTTCGGCCGCCAGTCGGCGCTTTTGACGTGAAAGTAGGCGCGCAGAAAGGCATGAATGCCTTGCGGGCATTCACGCATATCGGCGTCGGCCGCGCGCGTCGAAAAATACCACTGATAGTGTTTGCGGGGCGGATGCAGCGCGGCCAGCGATTCAGCGAGACCGCTCGTCGCAGAACGCGCGCCGGCTACCGGCCGCGGCGGACCGCCGAAAGGAGCGCTCAGCAATGCCGCGGAGCGAAAAACTTGCGGATGCAACAGTGCACACCACGCCGCGACGGGCGAGCCGAAATCATGCCCGATGACCGAGGCGACGCTGCTATGTCGCAGCGCCTGCACCAGGCCCAACGTATCCTTCACCAAGTTAAGCAGATGAAATGACTTAAGATCGCCGTCAAAGCGATCGTCCCAGCCGGTGGTGCGCCCAAAGCCTCGCTGATCGGGCGCGACGGCATGAAAACCGGCCGCGGCGAGCAGCGGCAGCATCTTGCGCCAGCTGTACGCCATCTCGGGGAAACCATGCAGCAACAAAACGCAAGGTCGATTCTCGGTTTCGAATCCCGCCTCGAGCACATGCATGTTCAGTCCGTTGCCGTTTTCGAGCAGGCGCGATCTAACAGGCGCCTGCGGCTTGCCATCATTGGAACGAGGGTAGATCATTGCCGCCCTATGCAAATTCGAAAGACGCGAGCGCTATTCTCGCCTTTCTCAGCGGCTTCATCCGATGTTTACGCAAAAAGTGGCACGGCACGCTAGATGACCTTTAAAACGTGGCTGCTGTTCCTGATGATGGAAACCGCGCTGTCGCTGTCGCCGGGTCCCGCGGTGTTCTATACGGTGTCGCAGGGCGTACGCGGCGCGCTGCGTCGCACCCTGCCGGCGGCGGCCGGGATCCTCACCGCGAATGGAATTTATTTCGCGCTGTCCGCCACCAGCCTCGGCGCCATCATTGCCGCCAGTGCGCGTTTTTTCACCGTGGCCAAATGGGTCGGCGCGGCTTACCTGATCTACCTCGGTATAAGAGCTTTGCGCTCCGCCAATTCGATGCACTCGGTTGCGCTGGATGGGAGCCTCGAGGGGAAGGAGCAAGATTTGCGCGGCGTGTACTTCGGAGCGCTGACTCTGCAGCTGGCCAATCCGAAAGCGCTGTTGTTCTTTTTGGCGCTGCTGCCGCAGTTCATCGACCCGGGAATTCCGGTCGTGCCGCAAATGTTGATTCTCGCGGCGACATCGATGGTGCCCGAGTTCTGCATTTTGACAGGATACGGCTGGCTCGCGCATCGCGCGGCTCATGCTACCGCCAGATTCGGCGTCACCGGCAACATGAACCGGCTGCTGGCGCGGATCGAGGGTGTGGGTCTCTTGGGTTGCGCGACGCTGGTGCTGAAATTCAATCGCGGCGTGTAGCCGCATCAATGGCAAGGGGAAAGATATGAGGTTGGTAGCTGCAGTCGCGGTGCTTTGCGTTGGCTTGGGAGTGGGGTGCGCCGCGCAAGCCGCGTCAGAGCGCTTGGTCCATCGCTACCTCGACGTTGAGATTTCGCCGAACGGCGAACTGGTCGCCTCGGTCGAGGGCGACTCTTCCAAGAGCGGTGGGGCGCCGACCGTGCGCGATCTGCTGATCAGGCATGTATCCGGCGGCACGGCCATCACCATCCCGATGCCCTGCGGCCGGGTGGCGGAATGTTGGCCGGATTCGCCGACGTGGAGTCCGGATGGGAAGCACCTGAGCTTCGCGTTGCGTACGCCCGGCAGCCACGCGCGCTCGTTGTACACGGTGGGCGCCGACGGCGGCGGCTTGGCCAAGCTGTTGGATTTCAGCGGTACCATCGGCCGCTTGCGCTATCTGCCGGATGGCCGTCTCGCCATGCTCGCGATTCAAAACGCCACCAAAGAGGTCGGCGCGACTCAAGCAGGCGCAGCGATCGCCGGCGATTTGGACGCTCCGCCGCCGGAGCAGCGAATTGCGATTTTGGAACAAGGTGCTCTGCGGTGGGTCTCGCCGCCCGATCTATTCGTCTACGAGTATGACTGGCGTGCCGGCGGCAAAGGCTTCGTCGGCACTGCCGCTCCCGGCGACGGCGACAACAATTGGTGGACCGCGAAATTGTATGCCTTTCCCGAAAGCGGCACGGATGCGCGCGTTATTTATACGCCGGCCGATGCCCGGCAACAGCTTGCGATGCCGAAGGTGTCGCGCGATGGAACCGTGGTTGCGTTTATCGCGGGAATCATGAGCGACTTCGGTTCAACGGGCGGGGATGTCTATACGCTCAAGCTGGACGGCGGCAGCGCGACGAATTTGACGCCCGATATGCATGCTTCGGCCACGGCAATTTCCTGGCGCTGCGACGGCCATCTGCAGGCCGAGCTGCTCGCCGGCGACAAGACTCAATTTGCGGATTTAGGATCGGGCCTCAAAGCTGCCCCGGCGCGGATAGTGTGGAGCGGCGAGGAGTCATTCGGCGATCGCGCCGGCGGAATATCGACCGCGTGTCCTTCAGGGTTGACCGCCGACGCGCACGAGTCGTTCACGACGGCGCCGGAGATCGGAGTCGGCACGATCGGCCACTGGCGCAATCTGACGGATCTCAATGCGGGCTTGAGCTTGCCTGCCCGTGTGCAAAGCGTTTGGTGGAAGAACGATGGATTCGATATTCAGGGCTGGTTGCTGCTGCCCCTGCATACGGACGGTAAAATTCCCATGATCACCCAGGTGCACGGCGGTCCTGCGGCGGCGGTGACGCCGAGTTTCCCCGGTCCGGGGACTGCCACCGCGTTGCTCGAGCATGGGTATGCCATATTTCGGCCGAACCCGCGCGGCAGCTACGGTCAAGGTGAGCGCTTTACTCAAGCCAATGTGCGCGATTTCGGCCACGGCGATCTGCGCGACATTTTGACCGGCATCGACGCGGCGGCAAAGGTCGCGCCCATCGATACGGAGCGCTTAGGGTTAACCGGCGGCAGTTATGGCGGCTTCATGAGCATGTGGGCCGTGACTCAAACCAATCGATTCAAAGCCGTGGTCGCGGCCGCGGGTATCAGCGACTGGCTGTCGTACTACGGCGAGAATGGCATCGATGCCTGGATGATTCCTTACTTCGGCAAATCAGCGTACGACGATCCTGCCGCGTATGGCGCCTCGTCGGCCATCAATTACATGCACAATGTAAAGACCCCCACGTTCGCCTACGTCGGAGAACACGATATCGAATGCCCGGCGCCGCAAACCCAGGAATTCTGGCATGCGATGAAGGCGATGAATGTGCCGACCTCCATCATGATCTACCCCGGCGAGGGTCATGGTCTGCGGGACCCGGCGCATCTTGCCGATGCGCAGCAGCGCACACTTGCGTGGTTTGATAAATATCTGAAATAGGGGGCTTGGCGCGCAGACGGTGTTGGCACGTCGCTTGCAATTTCCGGCGGTATGAATGCAGCTCCACCGGTATTGCAAGCACAGCCCTCGAGCGAGGCCGTCCAGCCTGACGCGCCGGCCTCCGCCGCATCGGCGAGCAGCCGCCCCGGCAGCCAGGATTTTGCCACGGCCCTGAGCGACGCCGGCGACAAGCCGGTGCGCAAGAACGCGGCCAATAAGCAACAGGGCTCGAGCGCCGGCGGCAGTTCGTTGCCGGCGCCCGGCAATCCGCCGCCGGTTGCGGTTACCCCGCCGCCACCGGCAAAGACGGACGTCTCGGCCGCCGTGGCCGCAGACGCCGCGGCCATCGCTAAGGCCTCATCCGGCAGCGTGCAGGGACCTGCGCCGAGCGCAATCGCTGCCGCATCAACCGCATCAACCGCTGTGGCCGCAGCGGCCAATGCCAGCGGCATGACAACGCCTTTGACCGCGGACAATCTTGCGGGCCCGCCAGCCCCCGCGGCCGCACCAGCCTCTGCGGATTTGCCAGCCACGGCAGGCGCCGATGCAACTGCCGGATCCGGACCGACCATGCCGCACGCGGCCAGCTTGCGGACGCTGGCCGCGCCGGGATCACCGACCGGGGCCACCGTGCCGGCAAAGCCGAGCGATCCTGCCACGAACCGCGCGACGACTGCCTCGGTCAATTCAGCGCCATCTTCCGCTGATGCCGGCGCGACGAGCGATTCGACCTCGAACAACGGGCCAACTGCGGCCGCCGGCACCGATGCGGCTGTCCAAGCCGCCATGGCTGCTGCGATCGCGCAAGGCACGAATGCGCCTGCGCCGGATGCGGCTTTTGCCGATGAGTTGTCGGCCGGCGATAGCGACCTCCCGTCCGGCGCTGCCGCGGTCAGCGGTGCGGCAGCGGTCGCACCCGCGGACGGCATGCCCGCGGCGGCCTTGGCGCAGGCTTCGGCTGCAGCAATGTCTGCGGCGATGACCGCTGCTGCGACCGCGTCCGCCGCGCAGGTGGTCTCCGCGGCCGCCAGTACCGGCGCAGCCGACAAGCGCACGCACGGCAACAGCCCCGACTCGACGCTCTCCGGCGTATCGAATGACGGCAGCGTCGGCGCAGCGCAGCTGCTGACTTCCAACACCTCGACCGATAGCGCGCCGACGCCCACATTCAAAGTCGCCGCCGGCGTGGATACGACGCAATTTTCGCAAGGCGTCGCCGATCGGGTATCGCTGATGATGGACGGCAACCTGACCAGCGCCAAACTGCAGGTAAACCCACCGGCTCTCGGTCCCATCGAAGTTCGCATCGCCTTGCAAGGCGGCCATGCGCAAGTCTCGTTTTCGAGCCACAGCGCGGTAACGCGCGATGCGTTGGAGTCGAGCTCGGACAAACTGCGGGAAATGCTCAACTCTCAAGGATTTTCATCGGTGAACGTCGATATCTCGCAGCGCTCATTTCAAGAGCGCTCGCCGCAGTCGCAAGCCTACGAAAGCGCGCCCTCGATCGGCGCTGATAAGCCCGTCCTGTCCCAAGCACCCCAATCGATATCGCGAGGCGCTAGCGGTCTCCTCGACGCGTACGCCTAAGCGGCACTGTGAAATTGAGCCGCTCGCATGGCCTGGCGGGAAGGGAAGCTAATTCCGGCGGGGTGATATAGACCGGCTCGAGCAATCGTCAGGGAGCGTAAGAAGACTCAAGGACCTATTTCCTTCGGGCCTTGAGTCTTCTTACGCTCCCCGACGACCGCTACCGGTCAATATCACCAGGCCGGAATTACCAGCTAGATCATGCCCCCATTGATCGAAATAATTTGCCCCGTAATGTAGCCGGCCTCGCGCGAGGCGAGATATGCCACCAAGCTCGCGACCTCGTCAGCCGATCCGGCACGCTTCATCGGCACGAGGCTCTCGATGGCGGCATCATCGAACGCCGCTTTGCCCATGCCCGTGGCAATGATGCCGGGCGCGACGGCATTGACCGTGATGCCGCGG
>DATNKC010000115.1:0-10010 GCA_035603615.1 Steroidobacteraceae bacterium
AGGCGTGCCGGAAACCTTGGCATGACTCCAATCCGCGTTGGCGAGAAGTAGCCCTAAGTCCGAGGGGTTGATCGGCGCCGCCTCGATCCTGACGATTACCTCATCCGCTGCAGGGGCTGGAATCGACGTGCTCTGCAGCGAAAGCTCCATCTCGCCGGTTTTCTTGGCAAGAGAGCGGAGTTGCAGGAAAGACAGATGCGTGGATGCGTTCATGGGGCCGTAGCATACAGCCGTTTTAATGTTGCGTTAATCTACGTGCGCCATCGTAGGCTTGTCCGTCGCATGCCGGGATCCTCGGCACAGGCTCGAAAATGCGCAAACTAGTCTCGATTGCGTCTGCGGCATTCTCTCTGGTGTTGGGCGCGGGTCCATTGCAGGCAGACTCTGTAGACGCCTATGGCCTGCCGCCGAGCATCGACAATGTATCAGTGTCGCCTGATGGCGCGCAGATCGCCTTCGTGCAGACCGTCGGCGACAAACGTCTCCTCGAAGTGATGTCAGTCAGGGACGGAAAACTCACGAGTTCGTTGGATCTGGCTGGGGAGAGGATGCGCCGGCTCGAATGGGCCGACAACAAAAACCTGCTGATCACCACTTCCTATAGCGGTGCGCCACCGATGGTGGTCACGCAGCGGATCGGCGAGGTGAGAGAGCTGAGGCTGCTCAATACCGCGACCCACGAGCTCATTGTCTTGCCGAACTGGAAGCAGGCTTCTTACCCCAGGCGTTTCGTCGAAATCGGTCGGTATCAGGTCCGTCGGCTGAATGGTCGCACGGAGTTATTCCTGGCCTTTCGCCAAGGCATCCTGCGTATCGACCTGGATTCGGGTGTGCGACAGGTTGTGTGGCGTAACTACTATGATGATCTGGGATACAACTGGGTTATCGGCACCAACGGCCGTGTGGCTGCTGATGAGACCAATGATCCAGCACGGCAGCGTTGGACACTGCGGGGACACGTCAACGGGGCGTTGCATCCTATCGCCAGCGGGACGGGTTTCATCGACACGACGTTTGAGGGCTACGGCCCGAACGCCGACTCGGAACTGATTGAACAGTTGCAGGATGGAAAGCCGACGTGGCGGCTGCTGTCCCTGAAAGATGGGACGCTGGGTGCCCCGCTGCCCGAGAGTGTTGACATGGCGGCTCCGCTGCAAGATCTCTACCGGGAACGTCTGATCGGTTTCGTGCGAGCGGGCGAGGATAACCAGTACGTGTTTTTTGACGCGGACATGCAGCGCCGGTGGCAGGAAATTCAGGCCGCGTTTCCGGGTCAGCGCATCACACTCGTCTCGCAAGACAGCGACTTCCGAGAAGTCGTGGTATTGGCAGCGACGCCCGCGCAGGACCTGATGTACCAGTTGGTTGATACACAGACGCACGAGGTGCAGCCGCTCGGTGCACCCTATCCGGGGGCCGGCATGCCGCTCGAGGTCAAACGCGTTGACTACACGGGGGGCGACGGCCTACCGCTGTCGGCGGACGTCACATTACCGGCTGATCGGTCGGCAAAGAATCTACCGCTAGTCGTTTTGTCAGAAGGAGGACCCTCGCGCGCCGACAATGGGACCTTCGACGACAATGGCGTATATGACTGGTGGTCGCAGGCGCTGGCGCACCAGGGATATGCGGTACTTCGTCCGACCTATCCTGACTCGCTGTTGACCGCGCGTTTCCTGGAGACCGCAGAGCAGCCAGGGCGGCGCAGGATCCAGACTGACCTCTCCGATGGCGTGAGCTACCTGGCGGCACAGGGAATCATCGATCCGATGCGCGTATGTATCGCCGGCAGCGGCAGCTATGGCGGCTATGCAGCGCTCGCAGGTGTGGCGCTCGAGTCCGGCGTTTACCGCTGTGCCATCTCTTACGCAGGCATCGCAGATCTCAAGGAACAGCTCTTGTACGAGCACGAGCGCGTTTGGCATCGCTACTGGGACCGGCAGATATCTCTCAACTATACGCAGGACTCAGTGCTCAGTGGGGTCTCCCCAATCAAGCACATCGATGCGATCAGCGCGCCGGTGCTGCTCATCCACGGGGACAATGACACCATTGTGCCCATCGAGCAGGGCCAGGATATGTTCGACGCCATGCGCCGGGCCCACAAGGACGTTCAGCTCGTGGTACTGAAGGGTGAGGATCACTGGCTCTCACACGGTCAGACGCGTCTGCAAATGCTGCAGAGCTCGGTAGCATTCCTGCGTCAGCACAATCCGCCCGACTGAAGAGGCACTAAGCCGCCTTCTTTTTTGGGACCTTTTTGCCCGCGCGCCGCGCCTCCGACAGGCCGATGGCGATCGCTTGCTTGCGGCTGGTCACTTTCTTGCCCGAACGGCCGCTGCGCAGCGTTCCGGCCTTGCGTTCCCGCATGACTTTCTCGACCTTTTTTTGGCTGCCTTTGCTGTATTTACGCGCCATTTGCGACTCTCCGTTGATGTGCTGCGTGCAACCATCGGGGATCCCAGGTGATTTCAGAATCGGGTATCTGCCAAACAATGTGTCAGAAGATTCCCAGTGCGAGGCCGCTGGCGAGCGTTCTGCCCAGCTCTTCACAGTGCGCCAGGCATGCCGCGTCGATGCTCTTGGGCCTGAGAATTTCCTCGGGCGTCTGCGCGTGCGTGCACACAATGTAAGGGTCGGCGATGGGCTTGAGCCGCCAACCGGCGGCGATGCGGTCGATTTGTTGCGCGGCGTTGCGACCATCGCTGCCGGCGCAGATCAGGGTGACGAACGCCCTGCCGTTGATCCGTTCAAAGGCCGCATAATAAGTGCGGTCGAAGAAGTCCTTCATCATCCCGGACATGCCGGCAAGATTTTCGGGCGTCGCAAAGACATAACCGTCCGCCCCGAGTACATCCTCCGCGCGCGCCTCGGCCGCGCGCAGCAGCGAAACCGCCACGCCGGGCTCAACGCGCGCCCCTGCCGCCGCCGCGTGCGCCATCTGAAGCGTGCCGCCCGTCATCGAGTGATAAACGATTAATAGCGCTTTCATCGCATCGGTTCCGTGGGGTATGTCCTACGATTAGGGAAGCCGCTCACCGACTGTAATAACGATTTGTTTTCCCGATACTTCCCGCCATCCGCAGGCTGCTGCTTCAGATCGCTCGAGGTGTCCATATGCTTCACTATGCCGTGGTTTTTTTCGTTATCGCGTTGATTGCCGCGTTCTTCGGCTTCGGTGGTATCGCCGTCGGCGCAGCCGGCATCGCGAAAATCCTTTTCATCGTGTTTTTGATCGGCGCGGTGGTTACTTTCTTGATGAGCCTGGGGCGTCGGGTCTAGGGCAGAGGAGAACAGGATGCAAACAGTATCGGACACAGCAAAGGGCGCTAGCGACTTCGCGAATGGCCAAGTGAAGAGTTTTCTGGACAACGTCGAGGATTTGACGAGGGCATTGAAAGATGTCGACTCGCCCGACATTGCGAAAGTTCGGGCCAAGGTAAAGATCGCACTGGCAGCTGCGAAGAGCGCGGTGGCTGATACGGCGTCACAGCTGCGCGATCAGGCGCAGCAGGTCGGCAGACAAACCGACACGTTCGTGCGCGACAATCCCTGGCAGGTGATCGGAATCGCTGCACTGGTGGGTCTGGCGGTGGGCATCTTTGCTTCACGCCGCTACGATTAGCAGACAGGCGCCTTGCGGCGCTGGAATGGCGGCGCCTTAAGCGCGCCGCCATTCCGTTCGGCCTCCCGGCTTATCCTCGAGCAAGATTCCCGCGGCGCTCAAGACATCGCGAATCCGGTCCGATTCGGCAAAATCCTTGACGGCGCGTGCCTCGCGCCGCGACACCAGCAGCGCTTCGACTTCTCCGTCGGATAGGCTCTTATTTCCAGCGCTGCGTTTCAAATAGTTATCCGGATCTTGCTGCAAGACCCCCAATATCGCGCCTAGCGCGCGCAGCGTTGCAGCTCCGTTAGACGCAGCGGACGCATTCCCGGCCGCCTTCGCAAGGTTTAGAGTCCGCGCAACCCCCTGCATGACGGCCAATGCCTCCGGCGTATTGAAGTCATCGTCCATGGCCGCGCGAAATCGCTCGACTTCGCCGGCATCCACGGCGCCTTGCGGCGCCGCGTCCTTCAGCGCCCGATACAAGCCCAACAATGTCTCGTCGGCTTGGGCGAGCTGCGCGGCGGAATAGTTGATGGGACCGCGATAATGGCTGCTCAGCAGGAAGAAGCGCAGGACCTCCGGATCGCGCAGTGTCTTAAGCACTTCGCGCACCGTGAAAAAATTGCCGAGCGATTTCGACATTTTCTCGTCATTGACTCGGACGAAGCCGTTGTGCATCCACATATGCACGAAGGGCGCATCGCAGGCCGCGCACGATTGCGCGATTTCGTTTTCATGGTGCGGAAATTTCAAGTCCTCGCCGCCGCCGTGCAAATCGAAGTAGTCTCCCAAAAGGCTGGTCGACATGGCGGAACATTCGATGTGCCAGCCCGGTCTGCCGGCGCCCCATGGCGAGGGCCAAGAGGGCTCACCCGGTTTCGCATGTTTCCACAGAACGAAGTCGAGCGGATCGTGCTTGGCCTCGTCGACTTGCACACGCGAGCCGGCGCGCAAATCGTCGATCTTTTTGCGGGAGAGGCGGCCATAGTTCGGAAACTTGCGCACCGAATACATGACATCGCCATTGTCGGCGGCGTAGGCGAAGCCCTTGTCGATCAAGGTCTGAATCATGGCAATGATGGGCGCGATGAATTCGGTGGCGCGCGGTTCCAGATCCGGGACTTGCAAGCCCAGCGTGGCGCAGTCCTCGTGCATGGCCACGGTGAAGCGCCGCGCCAGGTCGGCCCAATTCTCGCCATTGGCCGCGGCGCGTTCGATGATTTTGTCATCGATATCGGTGACATTGCGCACGTAGGTCACTTTGTAGCCCAATGAACGCAAGTAACGCTGCACCAGATCGAAGGCAACCAGCATGCGCGCGTGACCCACGTGAATGTAGTCGTAATTCGTCATGCCGCAGACATACATGCGCACTTCGTTGGCCCGTAGAGGTTTGAACTCCTCTTTTTCGCCGCTCAGGGTGTTATGGATTTTGAGCATGAATCTTAAGCCGCCGCCGCGCTGTGTCCGGAGCAATGAGCTTCAGCAGCAGTGCCAGCTCGGGCCCGTGCGCGCGGCCGGTCAAGGCCACGCGCAGCGGCATGAATAGATCCGGGCCCTTGCGCCCAGTCTGCTGCTTCAACTGCTGAGTGAGCAATTTCAATTCGCCGTTGGTCTGATCATAGGCGATCAGTGCCGCGGAAAAAAATTCGGCGCCCGCGGCGGCGATGATGCGCTGCTCGTCCGCCCCCAGCGGCTCGAGTTCGCCGCTCACCACCCCGCGCCAGGCAACCGCGTCGGCCGGCAAGCCCACATTGTGGCGCACCAGCTCGATGAATTCGATCGGATCGTCCGCCGCCAGCCATGCACGGAATTCCGCCGCCGACAGACGTTCCAAAGATTCCTTCTGCCAATGCATCAATTGGGATACCTCGAAGCGCGCCGGGGCCCGGCCCAAATGGTCCGGCCGAAAATGCTGGGGCATCTCGGCGGCGGGCAGCCAGCCATCGACGTCGCTGGCATGACCCAATCGAAACAACTGATTGAGCACGGCGACGCTCAAGAACCCGCGCTCGCGAAACTCATTCACGCTGGTGCTGCCATGCCGCTTCGATAGCGGCGCACCGTCTTCGCCCACCAAGAGCCCAAGATGCCCATAGGCAGGACTACGCATGCCGAGCGCATCCAGGAGCATGATTTGGCGCGGCGTGTTGGCCAGGTGATCATCGCCGCGCAACACCTGGGTGACGCCCATGGCGGAATCATCCACTGCGTTGCAAAAGAAGAACGCCGGCGTGCCGTCTTCGCGGCGAATGATGAAATCGCCGATGTCGTTGCTCGCAAACCGCTGCGGCCCGTGGACGGAGTCGTTAAACTCGATGATCTGATCGATGGGCACGGCAAAGCGCAGCGTCGGCTTCAATCCGCGCCCCTCGCGCTCGGCGCGTTCCGCCGCCGTGAGGGCTCTGCAGGTGCCCGCGTAGCGGGGCGCCTTGCCCGACATGCGCTGCAGCTTGCGCGACAGCTCCAGATCCTCCGCCGTGCAGTAGCACGGGTAGGCTAAGGCTCGCTCCAACAGTCGTGCGTACAACTCCCGATAGAATTCGCCGCGCTCCGCCTGCCGATACGGTGCCGAGGGCCCTCCCACATCCGGCCCCTCGTCCCAGTCCAGTCCCAGCCAGCGCATGTCGGTCATGAGCTCGTCGCGAAACCGGTCCTGGCTGCGCGTAAAGTCAGTGTCCTCGATACGTAAAATGAACTTTCCGCCGGTTTTGCGGGCCCAAAGGTGGCTGAAAAGCGCCGTCCTAGCGTTACCCAGGTGCAAAGATCCCGTGGGACTGGGTGCAAAGCGCGTGATGACCGGCGGCACATTGATGGCGGACATATCTCAAGATTGTACCTATTCGAGTAGAATCCCGGCGTATGAAACAACTTTTACTGACTCTTGCATTGCTCGTTGTTGTCTGTTCGCAGCCGTCGATGGCGGCTGAAAAGGCGGCCGATCCGAAAGCCCCGCCGAAACCGGCGCCGGCCACGATTTCACCGCAGATACAAGTGTTCACATCGATGGGGAACTTCACCATCGAATTGAACCAAGAGCGAGCGCCGCTGACCGTGACCAATATTCTGGCCTACGTCGATTCCGGCCATTACACCAACACGCTGATTCACCGCGTAGTCGCCAGTTTCGTCATTCAAGGCGGCGGCTTCAATGCCGACTACACCGCCAAAGCCGCGCCGCTCCGGGTAAACAACGAATCGGGGAATGGCTTGAGCAATGTGCGGGGCACGGTGGGTTTGGCCCGCGGCCAGGATCCTCATGGAGGCAATTGTCAGTTCTATGTGAATCTGAACGACAACGCCGCGCTCGATCCCAATGCCACGCGTTGGGGTTACGCGGTCTTCGGCCGCGTGATCGACGGCATGGACGTGGTCGATCGCATCGGCAATGTCGCCACGGGTAAGCACGGCGCGATCGACGAAACGCCGATAAAACCGGTCGTGATCCTGAAGATCGAGCGCGTTGGAGCCGCAAGCGGCTCGAGCGGCGCCGCAGCTCCGAAACCTTAGAAAGTCTGTCCGATCCGCGGTGAGCACGCTCTTCATCTCGGATTTGCACATCGACGCAACTCGGCCGGCGATCGTCGCGCAATTCCTGGAGTTCCTGCAAAGCGAGGCGAAGGATGCCGCGGCCTTGTACATCCTGGGCGATCTATTCGAGTCGTGGATCGGCGATGATGCGCCGGATTCCGCGCAATCCGCGGCCATCGCCGGGCTGCGCACGCTCAGCGCAAGCGGCGTGCCCTGTTTCGTCATGCACGGCAATCGGGATTTTCTGCTGTCGCACCGGTTCTGCGAAATGAGCGGCGCGCAATTGCTGCACGATCCCCTGATCATCACCCTCTATGGCGAAGCCGTGTTGGTCATGCACGGCGATGCGCTATGCACGGACGATCACGCCTACCAAAGATTGCGCGCAACGGTAAGGGATGCCGACTGGCAGCGACAGTTCTTGGCGCTGCCGATCGAATCGCGCCGCGCGCTTGCGGGCGCGGCGCGCGCCGGCAGCCAAGCGCACACCGCCGCCATGGAAAACGCCATCACGGACGTCAATGCCGAGAGCGTTGCGATGGCATTGCGCGGCGCCGCAACTTCAACTCTTCTGCACGGCCACACGCATCGGCCGGCCATTCACGCCTTGGAAGTCGACGGGCGGCCCCGCACTCGCATCGTACTGGGGGACTGGTACGATCAAGGCAGCGTGCTGCGCTGGGATCGGCGCGGCCCCAAGCTTCAATCGCTGCCGCGCGGTTGAAGCGTAGCGCCGCTTAGCAGTTGCGGCGGCCCGGTTAGGGCGGACCGGAATGAAATCTGAACACCGGGTCCGGATCGGTGATCAGCTGTGCCTCGCGCGCGGCAAATGCCGCGATTCGCTCATCCAGCCCAAAGCCCGCACGCGCCGCCGCGCGTGCCGCAAGCTCCAAATAGAGCTGATAGTGCCGCGCTTCAGCTTCGTGCAGGCCGAGGAACAACTCATCCAGCGGCTTGGGGATCACCGCTCCCAGCGCGGCGAAGCGCTCGCATGAGCGCGCCTCGATGAACGCGCCGCAGATCATCAGATCCACTTCGCGCGCAGGTTCCTCGCTCGCCACCAGGCGCCGCAACTGCGCCGCGTAGCGCCCGGGCGCCAGACGTTGCGGCACTATTTTCAGCGCGCCGATCAGCCTCGCGACCTGCTCGTAGTGCCGCAGTTCCTCGCGCGCGAGCCGCGACATCTTATCGGTGAGCTCCAGGTCTTCCGCGTAGGCGAACATCAGCGCAAGCGCGGTGGATGCCGCTTTTTTCTCGCAATTCGCGTGATCGATGAGCAACAGATCGGGAAGCGCGCAGGCCGCTGCAATCCAGGCAGCCGGCGTCGCCGCACGCAGCAGCGGATGGGAAAAGACCGCCGGGCCGCTCATGCCGGAATTTTTAAGGCCGAGATCGCCGCCAGCAACTCGCCGGCCGACTGATAGCGATCGGCGGGGGCCTTGGCCAGCAACGTGCGCAGCAGCCCCTCGTAACTGGCAAATTGCGGCGCAATTTCCGGCAATTCGGCCCGCTTGTGCTTGTAAATGACTTCCATTGCCGTGGCGCCGTTGTAGGGCTTGCGGCCGACCAACATTTCGTAGAACACGACGCCCAGGCTGTAAAGATCGCTGCGCGCGTCGATGATCTCCGCGTGGCCCTGCTCCGGGCTCATGTAGTAAGGCGTGCCGAAAATCTCGCGCGTCCCGGTGAGCGAGATGTCCTCTTCGTTCGCCTTGGCCAGACCGAAGTCGATCAGACTGACGGTGTCGTCGGGGCGCAGCATCACATTGGCAGGCTTGAGGTCTCGGTGCAGTACTCCAACTGAATGGATGGCCTCGAGCGCACTGGCAATTTGCCGCAGGAATCCCAGCGCCGTGAGCGGCGCGAGCACTTCTTTGAGCATGCGCTGGCGCAGATCGCCGGCCGGAAAATGCTCCATGGCGATATAAGCATGATCGTCGGCAACGCCAAGATCATAGATGCGCACGATGTTCTGGTGATTCAGGCCCGCAACGATTTCATATTCCTGCAGGAATCGGTCGAAGCTGACGAAACGCTCGGACACGTCGGGAACCTGGCTGAACACTTTCAGCACCACCAGCGTCCCGGCGCGTTCGCTCTCGGCAAGATAGATCTTGCACATGCCGCCGCTGCCGACCTGCCGGATGCATCGATGGCCGCGGATGATCACCGTGCCGAATCGATAACGATTCTCGTAGTCCGGATTGGCGCGCAGCAGCGCGAGGGCTTTGCGATGCTCATTCGAGGCGGTGACGATCATCTTGAGCAGCCGGTTGCGATCGATTTTGCGGCCGTAGAGGCGCGTCACGCCGGCTGTCTCGGGCAGCGGAAATTCCGGGGTATCCTCGAGCAACACCAATATGATCGGCGCAAACTCCGGCTTGCCGGCCTGCGCCGCAGCCAGGTCGATGGCCGCATCCGTAGGCGGGGCACTGACGATGATGACCGCATCGAAACCGGCCCCGGCAAAATGCTCATCGAGGGCAGGTTCCTGGCCCAAGGCATGCTCGACAATGGCGGCGTCCGGCCATTGGATCTCAACATGCTTTCGGACCAGCAGTCGAAATTCGTCGCGGGCTGCAATCACCAATAGGCGCATAATCTTTGCCGAAACCGGCGCCGGCGGTTAATCCAGCGCGGGTTTCTACAGTATTCGGACGGATTTGAGGCCGCGGCCGCCGCCCAGACGGCGCTGCTCTTTGGCCTCGTCGGACCGCTCTGCTTGCAGGCGCGCCAGATACTCCGGCGTTACATCCCCGGTTACGTACTCGCCCGAGAAGCACGAGGTATCGAAGTTCTCGATCTTTGCGTTGTCGTGGCGGACCGCATGTTCCAGGTCATCCAAGTCTTGGTAAATGAGCCAATCGGC
>DATNKC010000116.1:0-5864 GCA_035603615.1 Steroidobacteraceae bacterium
ACGTTAACGCGATCATCCACCTCCGGAACCATAATGATCTCTATTGTTGGCACGTCGGCATTCACAGGGATGAGGTAATCCGCCAGGTTGTCGTTCACATAGCGCGCGGACTTTGCGTCGATTTCCGTCTCCTCGTGTAGAGCCGATGACAAGCCCCAGATCGTGCCGCCCATGAATTGGCTGTGCGCGGTCATCGCATTAATGATGGTGCCCGCTGCAAATGCCGACACCGTTCGCCGCACTCGCACTTCGCGCGTTCGGCTATGGACACTAAGTTCCACGAAGTGTGCCCCGAATGCGTAAGCGGTGACGTCTTTTCGAGATGAACCGCCCAGCATCTTCGGCTGGCCTTTGGTCATGTCCGCTATCGCGGATGGCGGTAGGCCTTCTGGGACGTTCTCCGCATAAGCTTCCAACCGATGCCCGGCGCGCTCGATGGCAACCTGCAGGTTCTCATCATGGCCCGCGCCCGTCAGTGAAGATTCGCGTAGCTGGAGGGACGCCGGATCAGAACCGTGGAAGGCACTGCGAGGATCTTTGACCGCCGCTTGTGCGATCCTGTCGCGCAGCTGTTCACAGGCTTTGGCGACCACCAAGCTGGCCGACGCTGCATTGTTGGAACCGCCCGCGATCATAATAGGTGGTAGATCGCTGTCTCCCATGTGAACCGTGACCGCAGCGGTCGGGAGTCCCAGCGCACGCGCCGCCACGACCGCGACGGTTGTGTACGCTCCGGTGCCGATTTCATGGCCCGCAATGCCAACGACGGCTTTGGCGTCGGCGGTGAGCGCGATGCGACATGCCGCGGGTCCGACGTTGCTCGGATAACAGGCGGTCGCGCATCCGTAGCCAATCAGCCAGTCGCCGTCGCGCACCGAACCTGGTACGGGGTTGCGCTTGTTCCAACCGAACTGCGCCGCCGCCGCATCGAAACACTTCATCAGAGAACGGGAGGAGAACGGGATGCCCTCGACCGGATCGGTCTGGGTGTCGTTCACGCGCCTGAGTTCAACGGGATCCATGTTGAGCTGATATGCGAGCTCGTCCATCGCGCTTTCGAGCGCAAACATGTAAGGAGTCTCGGGGGGCGCCCGCATGAATCCGGGAGTATTGCGGTCCGCATGCACGATATTGACGGCGGTGTGAATATTGGGGCAGGCATACATGCGCGCCGTCGACTCGACGCCGGCGACGTTGTATGGAGAGGGCCGCGAGGTCACCTCCCAGCCCTCGTGCGAGAGCGACTGCAATTGGCCATCCGCTGCGGCGCCCAACTTGATGTGATGCCGGGTCTCGGCGCGAAACGTCGCGATGGTAAAGCCTTGGTCCCGAGTGGGCACGAGTTTCAAGGGTCGACCCACTCGCTTGGCCACGCGTGCGATCCAATGGGTGCGCGGGTTCGGCCCTTTGGAGCCAAAGGCGCCGCCGATGTAGCGCGAAATGGCCCGGACGTGGTCCGGCTCCAGCTTCAACTGCTTGGCGGCTGCAGCCTTGGTACCCCACATAAACTGGGAAGGCTCGTAGATCGTGAGCTTCCCATGCTTCCATTCGCACGTCACGGTGAAGAGCTCGATGGCATTGTGGTGTTGCGTGGGTGTGGAATATCTCGCCTCGAACTTGATCGGCGCTTTGGCGTAAGCACCGTCCGCATCGCCTTGCTTCGGGTCGGGCCCCCGCTGAGGTTTGTGAGGTTCGGTCGTCGCGCCCGGAGAATCGAAGGTCGCGCTGGGTGCTTCCTCGTTGTAGGTCACCTTCGACTTCTGGGCCGCCTCGCGCGCGGCTTCGTAAGTTTCGGCGACAACGATGCCGATGATCTGACCCTCATGCCAGATTTTGTTGTCCTCGAGCGTCGTGGTGGTCGGATTACCGTCTGGACCTTGTGCCTTGTCAAAGCCAACACCCACGTTCTCGTAAGTCACGATGTCGATCACACCGGCCACCGCACGCGCTTCGGTCAAATCAAATGACTGGATGCTGCCGCGCGCGATCCGACTCGTGATGAAATAAGCAAACGCGGGATTGGGGACGGGTTCGTCGGACGCATACCGCGCAGCGCCGGTGACCTTAGCGATGCCGTCGATTCGTGCGACGGGTTTGCCGAGTTCGGTGCTTAGGGCGGACATGACTTGCGGACCTCAGGCTTGCGACACAGACATCGTTTTAGTTTCGAGCAAGGCTCGGACCAGCGTACGCCTCGCAAGTTCTGGCTTGTAGTCATTGAACCCGTGCGTCTGTGCGCCGCGTAGCGCGACGGTCGCAGCCGCTTCGACGTTCGCTTCGGTAAGCGGCTGCCCATTGAGGGCTTGCTCCGCCTCGACGGCGCGCCAAGGTCGATAGGCGATTCCGCCCAATCCGATGCGCACCTGTTGCACCGTATCGCCTTGGAGCTCAAGGGCGACCGCGGCCGAGGCGATGGCAAACTCGTACGAGGCGCGGTCGCGGACCTTGACGTAACTCGACCGCCGCGTCCAGGGGCCTACCGGAATGCGAAAGGCGGTGATAACTTCGCCCTCCTTCAATGTGGATTCGATGTGCGGGGCGCCGGACGGCGCTCGATGCAGCGAGGCAAAAGGAATTACGCGGGACCCAAGCGGTCCGAGCAGATCGACCTGCGCCTCCAAAGCGATTAACGCGATGGCAAAATCGCCCGGGTACTGCGATATGCAGCTCTCATCCACACCCAGGACCGCATGGTTGCGATTGAAGCTCGTGATCGCGGTGCAGCCGGAACCCGGAGCCCGTTTGTTGCACGCGGCCCAAGAAGGATCTCGATAGTAGGGGCAACGCGTGCGCTGCAGGACGTTTCCACCGAGGGTTGCCATATTGCGAAGTTGCGCGCTGGCGGCGAACTGCAAGCTTTGGGCAATGACGGGGTACCGAGATAGAACGGCCGGATGCTTCGCTACCGCCGACATCTTGGCAAAGGCTCCCAATCGAAGTTCGGTATCGCTGAGTTCGATTTCCCGGCCCCCATTCGCCTTGCTTAGATCAATTAACCGGCGCGGCCTCAAGACATCCAGTTTCATGAGATCGACCACCGTCGTACCGCCGGCCAAGTACAGAGCGGCGGCATCGGTTTGTCCTTGGGCCGTGCCATATCCAGACTTCGCGGCTTGCGCCAAGCTGCTGGGACGTTCGAATTCGAAGCTGCGCACTTTAAGTCTTTTCCAACTGCGGCCGGGCTTGCTTGATGGCTGCCACGATCTTCGGATACGCGCCGCAGCGACACAGGTTGCCGCTCATATATTCTTGAATGTCCGCATCGTTTTTGGCGTGCCCCTCACGGACACAGGCGACCGCCGACATGATCTGGCCGGGTGTGCAGTAGCCGCACTGAAACGCGTCTTGCTCGATGAAGGCCTGCTGCATGGGATGCAGGGGCCCACCGGGCGTACTTAAGCCCTCAATGGTATTCACTCGGCAGCCCTCGGCAGCGAGCGCGAGGGTCAGGCACGAGAGAACTCGTTCACCGTTGATGTGCACCGTGCAGGCGCCGCATTGACCCTGATCGCAGCCTTTCTTGGTCCCCGTCAGCAGCAAGTGCTCTCGCAACGCATCCAAGACCGTCGTACGCGGATCGAGTTCAAGTTCGCGCGCATGACCATTGACCGTTAGGTGAACCAGTGTTTTGCCGGAATGCGATTTCTGATTCCCAACAGCGGCGGGCGCAAACGGCGGGCTAATCACCGCGCCGGCTAACGCCGCTCCACCAGACAGGACGGTTCGTCGAGTTATCGATGTCATGGAAGTCTCGGGTGATACGCAGTTCCTTAAAGTAAGGCTAACAGTGCGCGGCACTCCGACCCGTCGGTCAATGACGCAGGAATCGGTCAGAATTCGGAACCCCAGGGCTCACTTGCGGTTCAGCAACCGCGCCCGATCGGGCGCGGTTGCTGAACCGCGTGTATCCCTCAACGCGCCATTGGAGCGCTGACCCGCCGGCGCCGATAGGCGATAGCGCTGAGCGCCGAGAGCCCGAGCAGCTCCCACAGGCCCAACGCGCCGCCGCCGCTCTTGCTTGGCGCCGGCGGCGGCACCACCGCAGCCGCCACGGTCAAGGCGGCGGTGCCGCTCGCTGTGCCGCCCGTGCCGGTGCAGGCCAAGACATAGCTATCCGTCGCAGCGGTGGTCGGTGAAACGCTCATGGTGCCGCTGGTCACTTCGCTGCCGCTCCAAGCTCCGCTTGCGGTACAGGACGTGGCGTTCGTGGATGACCACGTCAAGGTTGCACTTTGACCCACGGAGATCGACGTGGGCGCCACCGAGATGGTGACTGTCGGTGCGGGACTCGTTACGGTCAGCATGGCCGTCGCATTGGCCGAACCGCCGCTGCCGGTGCAGGTCAGCACGTAGCTGACGGAGCCCGCCACAGTCGGTGTCACAGTCTGCGTGCCGCTGACGGCTTCGCTGCCGGTCCAGCCATTCGATGCGGTACAGGCGGTGGCGTTAGTCGAAGACCATGTGAGCGTGGCGCCCTTGCCCAGCACGATGCTGGTGGGGGCCACGGCAATGGTCACCGTGGGTGCCGGCAGCGCGTTCACCGTGACGCTGGCGGCGGTAGAAAGGGACGCCGAATTGGCAGCGTCGCCACCATATGCGGCGGTAATCGAGTGGGCGCCCGCTGCGAGCGTGCTCGTGCTGAAGACCGCGACCCCGGTACCGTTCAAAGTCATGGAGCCGAGTGTCGTGCCGCCGTCCTTGAAGGTCACGGTGCCCGTCGGCACGCTGCTTCCGCCGGACTCCGCCACCGTCGCCGTGAAATTGATGGCGGTGCCGACTGTCGCCGTGGTGGGCGACACCTTCAGAGTGGTCGTAGTCGCCGTCACCACCGAGATCTTCGCGACGAAGCCGTCGGAACCGCCGCCATTGGCCGCCTGGAAGGCGCCGCTGGTGGCTACCGAAGTGCCCGGAATGATGCTGCCCGCGATGTAGATATCGCCGCTGGTATCGAGGGCCAGGCCATCGACGTTCACCTGGCCCACGGCGCCGTCATTGATTAAGGTGGAGAACAACAAGGAACTCAATGAGGAATTGAGCTCGGCGACGAACGGAAAAATGTTACCGGCGGTAATGCTGAACCCGTTGACCTGCGGCAAGCCGATGGAGGCGGTGCCGACGATGTACACATTGTTCGATTTATCGAGCGCGATACCCCCCACACTCGCGACGTTGTCCGAGATGCCGTTGGCGCCGGCAAACATGCCGCCGAAATAAGTACTCGCAAGCAGCGTGGTACCGGTGGGATTGAGTTTCGCGATGAACGCCGCACCGCAATTGGTGTCGTTGACGGTGGGGTATTGATCGCAGGTGGTTTGATATGCACCCGCAGTGGTCGGAAAAGTGGCGACACTCGCATAACCCACGACGTACGCGTCGCCCGCGGCATCGGCCGCTATACCTGAGATATAATTTGAGCTGCAGCAGCCCGGCAAGTGACCGAGGTAGGTGCCGTAGATCTGGGTCGGAGCACCGCTGCCGCCCACCGCAGAGAACTTCGCGACGAAGCCGCAATTGCCGTTGACCACGTTTTCGTTCGGGAAGTATTGCCCGCAACTTGTGATCAGAGGCTGGACAACGCCGCTGGTTACCGGCAGAAAAGCATCAGCGGTGTATCCGGCCAGATAAAAGTTGCCGGAGCCATCGACGGTGACGGCGGTCCCCCAGGTATTACCGAGGTTGCCACCGGTGTAGGGCGCATCGTTGCCATATAGCGTGGAATACATCAGGGTGGTCAGCGTGGGATTGAACACGCTCAGGAACGCATCGTACTGCAGGCTGCCGTTGATATTGCATCCTTGGCAAAACGTATAGGCTTGGACCACCGAGCCCGTGGTGGTCGGAAATCCAACCGTCTGAGGCTGAAA
>DATNKC010000117.1:0-7070 GCA_035603615.1 Steroidobacteraceae bacterium
TGGTCAGGGGCGGCATGGGTGTTCATCCGCGCATTGTATGTTGCCGCGCCAACCCGCGCTCTGCCATAAATAACCCAGCCTTTTTTGGTGTTGTGACGGCGGTGCTTGACAATACGATATTAGTCGAAATATCGTATCATCATGAAGACACCCCGGGTCATCGACGCGTTAGGAGCCCTGGCACACGAGCATCGGCTCGCGATCTTCAGACTGCTGGTCGAGCGTGGGCCCGCCGGATTATCCGCTGGCCGGATCGCCGAGCGAGTGGGACTCGTTCCCTCATCCCTGACCTTCCATCTGCAGAATTTGCAGCGCGCGGGACTCATCGCCCAGCGTCGCGAGAGCCGCCAGCTCATCTACTCGGCGGATTTCACCGCCATGACGGCGCTGGTTGGCTATTTGACCGATAACTGCTGCGCCGAGAGTGCGGCCGAATGCTGCCCACCGGCGCGGCAGGCGAAGCCGGCGAAGCGCACGGCGAAGGCGGCTTAAAAAGTCTATGAAACGATTCCACGTGCATGTCAGCGTCAACGACCTTACGGCTTCCATCCGTTTCTATCGCGCGCTTTTCGCGGCGGAACCCGTGGTGATCCAGCACGACTATGCGAAATGGATGCTCGAGGATCCGCGCGTGAACTTCGCGATTTCGACACATCGCCAGTCGGTGGGCGTGAATCATTTGGGGTTCCAGGTCGAATCGGACCAGGAACTGCGTGGTATGCGAGTGCAACTGGAAGCCGCGGACGCGGGCCTGGTGGAAGAGAACGAGCAGCTCTGTTGCTACGCGAAATCGGACAGGTACTGGGTCACCGATCCCGCCGGAATCGCGTGGGAGACGTTCCATACGCTGGAGCCGGCACAGCCAGCCAGTTGCTGCGCAAAATGAACGCCGGGCGGATCTATAACGTGCTCTTTTTATGCACCGGCAACTCGGCGCGCAGCATCTTGGCTGAATCGCTGTTAACTCACTGGGGCCGTGGTCGGTTCCGGAGCTTTAGCGCCGGCAGCTTCCCCAAAGGCCAGGTAAATCCTCTGGCGCTCGATCTTCTTAAGCGCATGAATCTGCCAGCGGAAGGCTTTCGCAGCAAGAGCTGGGACGAGTTCGCGGCGCCGGACGCGCCGCCGATCGACTTTATCTTCACCGTCTGCGACAACGCCGCCGGCGAGGTTTGCCCAATGTGGCCCGGAAAGCCCATGACGGCACACTGGGGCATCCCGGATCCGGCAGCAGTGAAAGGCTCGGATGCGGACAAGGCCTTGGCGTTTCGACAGGCGCTCCAAGAGCTTGAATCCCGAATCAGGCTCTTCACTCAGCTGCCGATCGCATCCCTGGACCCAATGACGCTGCGCGAGAAGCTGCGCGCGATCGGGCATCGCCCCGCGACACCGGATGTCTAAGGTCATGTTTCGGCGCATGGCCGCAGAAGGCTTGGGCTCGCTCCTGCTCGCGGCGACCGTGATCGGTTCAGGAATCATGGCCGAGCGGCTCGCGGCCGGAAACTTGGCTGTCGCGCTCATCGCAAATACCGGTGCCACCGTTGCGATTCTCGCCACCTTGATTGCGCTCCTAGGACCCGTGAGCGGGGCGCACTTCAATCCCGCCGTATCCTTGGTCCAAGCGCTTCGCGGTGCGTTACCTTGGCGCGATGCCGGTGCCTACGCCGCTATCCAGATCCTCGGCTGCTGCGCCGGAGCTATCCTGGCCCACGCGATGTTTTCGCTGCCGCTCATTCAATCGTCGCTTCATGCGCGAACCGGTATGGGTCAATGGCTCGCCGAGTTCGTTGCAACTCTCGGTCTCTTGCTGGTCGTTCTAGGTCATCGCAAGGCCCAGGATGCACCCTGGATGGTTTCTGCCTGGATCGGAGCGGCCTATTGGTTCACCTCGTCCACCTCGTTCGCGAATCCAGCCATCACCATCGCGCGCTCTCTGTCGGATACCTTCGCCGGTATCTCGCCGTCCCATGTTCCCGCGTTCATCCTGGCGCAGTGTCTCGGCGCTCTCGCGGCGCTTCCCGCAGCCCGTTGGTTGTTCGCGAACACAAAACCCGATAGCGCTGCTGAACCGTCGTAAATAGCCGGGTCAGGACCCGGGATTGCGCGGTACCAGGCCGGAAATGATCGCGGCCCATGACCGCTTTGCCCGCCGAAATCCGATCTTCTGCATAGAGGGAGACTATCTATGCGTGAAGGCAGGTCGAATCGATGGGTCATTGCGATCGCGGGAACGGTGGTCATGGTCACGATTGGCTGCCTGTATTCCTGGGGCTTGTTCACTCAGCCCCTGCTGGTCGCGTATGGCTGGGACCTGAGAACCACCACCTGGGCCTACGCCATCGCGAATTTCTCGCTGGCGGCGGTGGGCGCGCTCATCGGCGGCTTCTGGCAGGACCGGGCCGGCCCGCGAAACGTCGCGATGGTGGGAGTCGCTCTCTGGGGGGCGGGCAACGTGCTCGCCGGTCTCGGAACCCCCGGAGGAGGCGCACCCTGGCTGTATGCGACCTACGGAATCATGGGCGGCATCGGGGCCGGCATGGCCTACATCACACCCGTGGCGATGGTCACGAAGTGGTTTCCCGACCGCAAGGGTCTCGCGGGCGGTCTCGTCGCCGCGGGCTTTGGTCTGGGTGCATTCGTTTATAACTTGTTGGTGCCGCGCCTCGCCGGTTTCCATGCCGCTGCACTGCACGCCGGCGGTTTCCTCGCCGCGAAAGCTGCCGCGACCGCCAGGGGCAGCCAGTTCAATCTGCTGGGCCTCACGCCGGCGCAAATCTTTACAGCGGCCGACATCGGCGCGGTCATGCAGGTGTTCGTCGCATCCGGTGGGGTATTTCTGCTCGTCGGTCTGACTGCTGCGTTGGTGTTTCGCAATCCGCCGCCGGGTTATCGCGTGGCTTCAGCTAAAGTCCTTGCCAGTAGGGCCACGGTCGAGTCCTACTCGCCCTCGCAAATCCTTGCGACGCCGCAGTTTTATCTGCTGTGGCTGCAACTCTTCGTCAACGTCATCGGCGGCATCACCATCATTTCAAATGCGGTGTTCATCCTCACGGATCTGACTTCAGTTTCCGCCGCGGCGGTCGCGCCGCTCTTTGGCCTCGTCAGTATTTTCAATGCGCTTGGCCGCTTGTTCTGGGGCGCCGTGTCGGATCGAATCGGCTGCAACAAGACCTTCGCGGCCATGTTTGCCATTCAAGCGGTGACGCTGTTTCTGTTGAGCGATATCCATGATCTGACGCTCGCGCTGACAGCCACATCCGTGGTGCTGTTCTGCTGCGGCGGGGGTTTCGGGACGATGCCATCGTTCAACGCCAGCTGTTTTGGCACGAAGTATATGGGCCTGAACTACGCGCTGATTCTCACGGCGTGGGGTTTCGCCGCTTTGGTAGGGCCCATCCTGGTTGCGCGCGCCAAAGACATGACCGGATCCTTTGCGGGCATGCTGCCGCTAATGGGGCTGGTGCTGCTCGGCGCCGTCATCCTGCCTTTCCTGACGAAGAAGCCGACGCGCCGGTTGCCCCTACCGCAGCCTGCTCGACTCAGCCTGTACGAATCGCTCGAGTCTCCGACCGGCGAATTCCGCTAGTCGGATCGCGAGTCCCCGCTGCGCCGCGAGCTAACCCGTTCGGTTCTCCGGAAAGCTCAAGTTCTGCAAGCGGCTCGCTTCGGCTTGGCCCAGTTTCTTCTGCGCCCGGATCTCATTCACGATGTCGAGCGCGGTCTTGTTGGTCGGCGGCAGCTCGGCATCGCTCTGCTCGAGTGGCGTCAAACGCCCGCCCCAGCGGATGAGGTGCGACGATAAGGTGAGACCACCGCCAAATGCCGGCATCAGCACCAAGCTATTCGGCGCGACCCGGCCTTCTTCCACGGCCTCAACCAGGGCGACCGGCGCGGTGGCAGAGCTCATGTTGCCGTACTTCTGCACCGTCAAAAATACCTTGTCCGCGCCGGCTCCTGTGCGCTTGGCGACCGCATCGATGATGCGCAGGTTCGCTTGATGCGGGACGACCAGTCCAATATCCGCCATGGTCACCCCCGCCCGGCGCATGACCTCGAGACTCGCCTCGCTCATGCCCTGCACGGCCTTGCGAAAAATCTCCTGGCCGTCGAAATCCCAGCTGGTCTGCCCATACTGCACGCCGAGATTGGCGTACATGGTGCCCATGCCGCGCACTCGCAGGATCTGGCGGGCATCGGCGTAGCATTGCAGCTTCTCGGCGATGACGCCGGTTTCGCTGGGCGACTCCTTGAGCACCACGGCCGCCGCGCCGTCGCCGAACAGCACGGCCACATTGCGATTGTCCCAATCCATGTACTGCGAGATCAGCTCGACGCCGATAATGAGGGCATTTTTCGCCACGCCGCTCTTGATCATGGCGGTTCCGATCGACAGTCCATACATGAAACTGGTGCAGGCCGTGTTCACGTCGAATGCCGCCGCCTGGGTCGCGCCGATGCGCTGCTGCACACCGGAGGCGCTGTTGGGTACGAGCTCGTCGTTGCTGCAGCTGCCGTAGATGACCAACTCGATATCTTTGCCGGACATGCCGGCGCAGGCAAGGGCGCGGCGCGCCGCGGTGATGGCAAGCTCGATCCCGGGCACATGCGATATGCGCCGCTCCTTCATGCCCGTACGCGTCGTTATCCACTCATCATCCGTGGGCAGGAAGGTGGCGAGGTCCTGATTGGACAGAATCAATGGCGGCAGGCATTTGCCCCAGCCGACGATGGCTGCGTGCGTCAATGAACTCCCCTAAGACATTTTTGTGCCGTGCAACGGCCCCCATCATACACCGATGGGTCGCGCCGTCCGGCGAAGGTGTTAGTCGGCCGACACGGTGCGGCTGCTGGCCCACTCGCGCAAGGCGGCGACTTTTTCGGCCATGACCACGGCGAGGGGCCGGGTGCTCTGCATCTCGTGTGCGATCATGGCCGCGGTGACGGGCTGTTTCGCGGCATGCGCGCTGTAGAGCGCCGCGACGATGGCCTGTTCAATCTCCGCGCCGGAGAAATTCTCGCAGCGACCGGCGAGTGCCGCGAGCTCGGGGGGGCTCAAGCTAAGACCGCGCTTGCGGCTGTGAATGGCGATGATGTCCGCCCGCGCGTCCTTGCCCGGCAGATCGACAAAAAAGATTTCATCGAATCGTCCCTTGCGGATCAATTCCGGGGGCAGGGCCGAGATGTCATTCGCCGTGGCGACCACAAAGATGCGTGAACGCTGTTCAGCGAGCCAGGTAAGAAAGGTTCCGAGCACACGGCGCGAAACGCCGCTGTCGCCTTCGCCCTCGGCGAGCGCCTTCTCGATCTCATCGACCCACAGCACGCAGGGCGAGAGGCCTTCGGCGGAATGCAGCGACTCGCGCAGGTTCTTCTCCGCTTCGCCCTGCCACTTGGTGTAGAGCGCGCCAAAGTCCAAGCGAACGAGCGGCACGCCAAAAATTCCCGCCGCGGCACGCGCCGCCAAACTCTTGCCGCAACCCTGTACACCCAAGAGCAAGATGCCCTTCGGCGGATCGAGTTCCGGAGCGCTGCCGTCGAATGCGGGCTTCCTGCTGGTAAGCCAGTGCCTCAAATTCTGCATGCCGCCGACATCGTTAAACTTGGCCGTTGCCGGTTCATACGTGAGAGAGCCGCCGCGATTCAGGAGCTCGTATTTCTCGGCAAGCACGGCCGAGAGGTCCTCGAGCGTGAGGGCGCCATGATCGAAAACCGCGTGGCGCACCAGGCGCTCCGCATCCGAGGCCGTGAGACCATTGAGATTGTCGACCAGTTTGGTGAGCACCTCCCGGTCCAGGCCGCATGGCTTGCCGGGATTCGCGGTATTCCACTCGCGCACGACGCGCGTGATGATCATCAGCCGCTCGCTGGCCGTGGGCAGCGCAAGATGCAGACGCGCCGCAAATTGTTCGAGTTCATCCGGCAGCGTGACTTCATAGCTCATCAGGACGATGGTGCGGGCAACCTGGCCGTATCCTTGCGCGATGTCCTTCAGCAGCCTGACATTCACCGGTTCCTTGAGATAGGGATGGAAATCGAGCAGCACGTAAATGCCCGGCATCGGCGTGGCCTTCAGATGCTTCAGCAGCTGCTCAGGATCCGCGAGCATGCGCTGCGGACCGCCGAGATCGATATCGATGCGCTGCATACCCTCGGTGACGGTCCATTGGAACACACCCCAGCCGCGGCCTTCCTTAACCTTGAGGCTCACTTCGCGCACCAGCGAGAGAACGCGCGCTTCCTCGCGCGACTCCACCACGATGAGCGACAGACGTGACGCGAGCATGGATTGCAGCTCGCGGCGGGGGTCTTGAGTCGGGGTGTCGTTCATGCAGGGCGAGAATGTAGCAAATTGGCGGGTCGGCTGGTTCACGCCGTTCACGCTTTTCCGATAATTCGGCTTTTGAAACGTGCGCCTCTTCACGGGCAGGCAAGACGCCAGGCGGGGCTATACTGAGCAGGCATGGAACAACCGGGAGGCGCCCATCGAGCTGCTGGAGCGCGAAGAACAACTGCGGTGCTTGAGCGAAGCGTTCGCGCATGCGCGCGCGGGCAAGGGCCGGATCATCGCCATCGCGGCCGAGGCGGGCGCCGGTAAGACGGCGCTGATCGAGCGATTCGTCGCCAGCGGTGCCGACGGCGCGCGCGTCTATTGGGGCGCCTGCGAGAACCTGTCCACGCCCGAGGTGCTGCTGCCGCTGCGCGACATCGCGCGCGCCAGCGGTGAAGCCTTTGATTTTCATTCCGATCATATCCGGGCGTTTGAATCGATATTGCGCCTGTTGTCGCATGGCGCGGCACCCGCGTTGCTGATCATCGAGGACGTGCATTGGGCCGATACCGCGACCTTGGATCTCATCCGTTTTCTCGGCCGGCGCATCGCTCGCGTCCGCGCGCTGATCCTGATTAGCTATCGGGACGAGGAAGTGGATGCGCGCTCGCCGGTGCGCACGGTACTGGGCGAAGCGCCGGTCGGCAGCGTTGCGCGCCTGAGGCTCGAGCCGCTCTCGCTCGCCGCCGTGACCAAGCTTGCCGCCAAGGCCGGTCGCCGTGCCGAGCAGCTGTACGCGCTGCCC
>DATNKC010000118.1:0-5749 GCA_035603615.1 Steroidobacteraceae bacterium
AACCCGGCCAGATAGTCGGCGAACTCGGATGAATTGAACTTGCGGCCCTCACTCTCGAGGTCGTACACGCCATCCTTGAAGAACTCCGTGCTGGCGACATCCAGCCCCAGAAAAATGTCCTTGCCCGCGCGGTAGCCCGCCTTATCGATGGCTTCCAAAATCGTCGTGATCGCGGCCTCATTGGAGGGCAGGTCCGGCGCGAAGCCGCCCTCATCCCCGACAGCGGTGTTCAATCCCTTGGCGTGCAAGACTTTCTTGAGCGTGTGAAAGATTTCGGCGCCGTAACGCACCGCCTCGGAGAAGGACGGCGCGCCCAACGGAAGGATCATGAATTCCTGAATGTCGACGCTGTTGTCGGCGTGTGCGCCGCCATTGATGATGTTCATCATGGGCACCGGCAGCGTGAGATCGCCGCTCTGGGCCAGATGCCGGTACAAAGGCAAGCCCTGGTCGGTCGCCGCCGCGTGAGCGGCCGCCAGGGACACCGATAAAATCGCATTCGCGCCGAGATTCGATTTACTCTCTGTGCCGTCCAATTGGATCATCTTGGCATCGAGCGCAGCTTGATCTTGGGCGTTCGCGCCCATGACCGCGGCACGGATCGGCCCATTGACCGCAGCCACGGCCTTGAGCACCCCTTTGCCGCCGAAGCGCTTCATATCCCCGTCGCGCAACTCAACCGCCTCCCGCGAACCGGTCGACGCGCCCGAGGGGACCGCGGCCCGGCCGATGGTGCCGGAATCCAGCACCACATCCGCCTCGACGGTAGGATTCCCGCGCGAATCGATAATCTGACGTCCGCGAATATCAACAATCCGGCTCATAGCAATGATTCCTCGAAGGGTTGTCTCTTTACCGCACTGTCCAACTCCTTCAGCGTGCCAAGAAGCGGTCCCATGCGATCCAGAGGCCAGGCATTCGGGCCGTCTGAGAGCGCCTTGGCGGGATCGGGATGCGTTTCCATGAATATTCCCGCGATGCCCGCGGCGATGGCAGCGCGCGCCAGTACGGGCACAAATTCCCGCTGGCCGCCGGAGGAGTCGCCCTGGCCGCCGGGGAGCTGAACCGAGTGCGTCGCGTCGAAGACCACCGGACATCCGGTGCTGCGCATGACCGCCAGGGAGCGCATGTCCGACACCAGATTGTTGTAGCCGAAGGAGAATCCGCGCTCGCATACCATGATGTGCGTATTGCCGGTGGAGCGCGCCTTGTCGACCACGTTTTGCATTTCCCAGGGTGATAGAAACTGGCCCTTTTTGATGTTCACCGGCTTGCCTTGCGAGCAGGCGGCGACGATGAAGTTTGTCTGTCGGCAGAGGAAGGCCGGCGTCTGCAGAACATCGACCACCGCGGCAACTTCATCGAGCGGCGTATCTTCGTGCACATCCGTCAACACCGGTACGCCAATCTGATCGCGGACCTTCGCAAGGGCTTTTAGGCCGCCCTCGAGTCCCGGGCCCCGGAAACTCGAGCGCGAGGAGCGATTCGCCTTGTCGAACGAGGCTTTGAAGATGAACGGAATCTTGAGCGCGCTGGTCATCTCCTTGAGACGGCCGGCAACCTCGATCACCAAGGCCTCGCTCTCGATGACGCAGGGACCGGCAATCAAGAAGAACGGGCGGTCTTGCCCGACCTCGAAGGACGCCAGCTTCATGCGCTCACGCGGTCGCGCGGCCCGGTTGCAATGAGGCGCGATATTCGCGCGCCGCTCTTACAAAGCCGGTGAACAAGGGATGACCATCGCGAGGCGTGGAAGTGAATTCCGGATGAAATTGACTGGCCACAAACCAAGGATGGCTGGGCAGCTCGATGAATTCCACCAACCCGTCGGCCGAGAAGCCCGAGAACCTTAAGCCCGCCTCCGCCAACTCGTCCAGATAATGATTGTTGAACTCATAGCGATGGCGATGGCGTTCGAAAATCGACTCCTTACCGTACAAGGCACGGGCCAGCGAACCAGGTATGAGCTTGGCCTCCTGGGCGCCGAGCCGCATGCTGCCGCCCAGGTCAGACTTCTCGTCGCGCACCTGTTGGCCGCGCTCCAGATCCTGCCATTCGGTGATCAACGCAATCACCGGATGATTGGTGGCGCGGTCGAACTCGGTGCTGTTGGCTCCTTTGAGCGCCAGCACATTGCGCGCGTACTCGATGATGGCGAGCTGCATCCCCAGGCAAATACCGAGATACGGAATGCCGTTTTCGCGCGCATAGCGAATTGCCTGGATTTTCCCCTCGATGCCGCGGTCGCCGAAGCCGCCCGGCACCAGGATCGCATCCATTTTCTGCAGCGCCGAGGCACCCGACCGCTCGATATCCTGCGATTCGAAATAATGAATATTCACGCGCGTGCGGGTTTTAATTCCGCCATGCATCAGCGATTCGTTCAAGGAGATGTACGAGTCGCGGATCTGCACGTACTTGCCGACCATGCCGATGTCCACCACCGCCTCGGGATTTTGCTTGGCGGAGACCACGGCGCGCCACTCGGAAAGATCGGTCGTCGGGACATTCAAGCGCAGCTTGTCGACAACGATGTCGTCGAGGTCCTGTTCGTGCAGCAGCAGCGGAATCTTGTAAATATCGTCGGAATCCACCGCCGAAATCACGGCCCGCTCTTCAACGTTGGTAAAAAGGGCGATCTTGCGGCGCTGCTCGTCGGGAAGACTTTGCGAACAGCGGCACAATAAAATATCCGGCTGAATACCGATGCCGCGCAGCTCCTTGACTGAATGCTGCGTGGGCTTGGTCTTGATTTCCCCGGCACCGCCTAAGATCGGCACCAGGGTCAAATGCATATACAGCACCTTGTCGCGCCCGAGTTCGACGCCCATTTGGCGAATGGCCTCGAGAAACGGCAGCGATTCGATGTCGCCGACCGTGCCGCCGATCTCCACCATGCAAACGTCGGAATCTCCCGCCCCCATGCGGATGCGGTGCTTGATTTCATCCGTGATGTGCGGAATGACTTGAACCGTTGCGCCCAAGTAATCGCCGCGCCGCTCTTTCGCAATCACGCGCTCGTAAATTCTGCCCGTCGTAAAATTGCTGTTGCGCCCGGTCGTGGTGCGCACGAAGCGCTCGTAATGGCCAAGATCCAGGTCGGTCTCGGTGCCGTCCGCGGTGACGAAAACCTCGCCATGTTGAAACGGGCTCATGGTGCCGGGATCGACATTGATGTAGGGATCCAACTTAACCATGCTGATTTTGAGGCCGCGGGCCTCGAGAATGGCGCCCAGCGAAGCTGAGGCAATGCCTTTGCCCAGCGAGGAAACCACGCCGCCGGTGACGAAAACGAATCGATTCATAGTGAGTCACCGCCGATTAAACGTTTGCGCCCGCAATTTAAGCGGATGAGCCAAACGAAGCCAAAAGGAACAATGGGAATTCGACGGGAGTTCAGATTAGCAGATCGGCGCGGACTCGACAATCCAATTACGTTATCAGGGGGGCATTGTTCCACGCGATCCCAAGACCCGGCGCATCAGCGGCTGCGCACCAGCGCGCATCCAGCCACAAATCGGCGACCGCGATTAATTCATCGCCCGCAAACACCAGCGGCAACGCGTCCCGCATCCAGGGAAGGACGCCGAGCGCCTGACATAGATGCTGCACTGTTTGCGTTCTGGCCGAGGGTGCCGGCCTGAGCGTTTCCCCTCCGTCGCGCCGCCGCACGATGACGCTGACTGGCAACCGTTCCGCGGCGATGCCGCCCCGCTGAGCGATCCAGGTCAAATTTCCCAGGGCCGGGCCGAGCTCGAGCGAGGACCCTGCAGCGGGACTCCAAGACCGCGCATCCGGGACTCGCGGCGGATCGGCGCGGGTTACGAATAATCGCTGGCGATAGCGCCGCAACGCGTGTCCGCCCCAGACGATTGCCGGCTGATGGTCGGCCTCCGCGTCGAACACCTGGCGCAGCGCCTCGATAAGCCGCGCGGTGGACGGCACCTCCAGGCCTTCTTGGCTCACCCACAGCCGGACCGCGTTCACGCGCTTCAACGCAGGCAACGCTCTTAAGCCCGGAATCGACAGTGCGTCGCCGTCGCGAAGGCGCGCCACGTCGGCGCCCGCCGCCAACTTCAGCAGCCGCTGCGCCTCCGCCATGTGGCGGGCAGCGCGCGTCAGCGCGGTTGCCGCGCCGGGCCAGCGCTTCTCGATTAGCGGCCAAACCGCGGTGCGTAGATAAACGCGATCAAACCGCAAGTCATGATTCATCGGATCGATTGATGGATCGATGGATACGGACCGCTCGAGCTCGCCGAACTGCTTAAGGTCGCCGAACTGCTTCAGGTCGCTGTGCGCCACGTCGAGCAATGGCCGCACATGCCAGCCCGGGCCCAATGGGCGGCACGCCGGCATCGCCGCCATGCCCTTGACGCCGGCGCCGCGCAGCGCCTGCAGCAGCAATGTCTCCGCTTGATCCTGGCGATGATGCGCGGTGAGCAGGCATTCCCGCGGCTGCATTTCTTTGCTGAGCGCCGCGTAGCGCGCGTCGCGCGCCGCCGCTTCGATCGACACGCCGGCTTCGCGCGCCACCTCGACGGCAACGATGCGAAGTGGAATGCGGAGCCGATCGCACAAGGTCACGCAAGCTGCGCGAAAATCGGCGGCTGCGGCTTGCAAGCCGTGATCGATGTGCACTGCTCGCAGCGGCAGCGCGCGAAAATCCTTACCGAGGGATACCATCGCATGCAGCAGCGCGGCGGAATCCGGGCCGCCGCTCAAAGCCACAACAAGGCCGCTGGCTTCAGCGGGAACGGAAGCGTCGAGCGCCGCGTGCAAGGCCGCGGGAATACTCAGACTTGGCTCCTAGCCCTCGCGGAACGCGCCGAATGCGCGCAGGCGCGCCTGGCGCGCATCGAGCAGCTGTGTGATCGGTTGGTTGCGCATTTCGGTCAGGTTTTTGATGATGCTTTGCTTCATTGTTTCCGCCATCAATTGCGGGTCGCGATGCGCTCCGCCGTGAGGTTCCTTCAAGACCTCATCGACCAGTCCGAGCTTGTAAAGACGTTCCGCTGTGCCGCCCATCGCCTCGGCTGCGATCTCTTTCTTTTCGGTGCTCTTCCACAGAATCGACGCGCAGGCCTCCGGCGAAATGACCGAATACACGCTGAACTGCAGCATGATCAAATAGTCGCAGACCCCGATGGCCAGTGCGCCGCCGGATCCGCCCTCACCGATGACAATGCTCAACACCGGCGCGGCAAGGTGCGACATTTCAAATAAGTTGCGCGCGATGGCTTCGCTTTGTCCGCGCTCCTCTGAGCCGATGCCCGGGTAGGCGCCCGGCGTATCAATCAACGTGATGACGGGGATGCGGAATCGCTCCGCAAGCTTCATCAGGCGCAGCGCCTTGCGATAGCCCTCTGGCTTCGGCATACCGTAATTGCGCCGCACGCGCTCCTTGGTGTCGCGCCCCTTCTGATGGCCGATCAGCATGACCGGAATGCCTTCAATCCGCGCCAGACCGCCGACAATCGCCAGGTCATCGCTGTACATGCGATCGCCGTGCAGTTCGTGCCAGTCGCTAAAAATCATGGACACATAATCGAGCGTATATGGACGCTGCGGATGTCGCGCGAGTTCGGTGATCTGCCAGGGCGTCAAGTTCGCGAATATGCTGGTGGTGAGCGCTCGGCTCTTGGATTGCAGGCGTTTGATCTCTTCCGTGATATTAACGCTGGCATCGCTGCCGATGAATTTGAGTTCCTCGATCTTGGCCTCGAGCTCCGCGATCGGCTGTTCAAATTCC
>DATNKC010000119.1:0-3801 GCA_035603615.1 Steroidobacteraceae bacterium
CCATTGAGCCGGTATTGCAGATCGTTATGATCGGCGCGCACGTGGATCTGCCCGAAGGAGTCTTGCACGACGTCCGGGGCTTGCAAGAGGACCTGATTGAGCTGGTTGTTCTGCCCGCCGGGGATGGCCGCGATTGCCTCAGAGTCGATCGTATAGGTCGACGCGCCCGTTTGGCTCTCGATGCTGCTGCGAGCCTCGTTGAGTCGCTGCGCCGTGACTTGGATTTCCGCGAGCGGGACCGAAGCTGACCCGCCGCCCGATGCGGCTGAAGCGTCGGCACTTGCAGCCGAATCGGACGTAACCGACGAGTCGGCCGCAGCGGCGAATACCGCGGAACTTGAAGTGATAAGAATAAGAGCCGTCGCAACCCACGATGCTGTGGGCGCCGTTGAAAAACTAGGCATCAGAATTACTCCGCAAAGCTGAAAGAATGCGAACTGCCGCCGATTGCTCGGGCAGTTCCAACTCGCAAGGCTAGGATTTCAGCTTGAGGCGGGCGGACCGCGGCTGCGCGGTTGAGGACCCCTGGCGTCGATCGCCGAATTTTGCCGCTCCGCAATGAGTCGCAGAGCAAAAACGGCGCGCACAGGTATGTGAATCGAATGGCTGAATGCCGGGGTGACGACTTGTGCGAATGCGGGACACAGCGCGCACGGCGCTTGCGTGCTGTCGCCCGGCGCGGCGTTGATCCCCGCGACATTGAAAGTCGAGAAGTGGCTGAGTTCGTGCTGAACAGCACCCTGCTGCGCCAGCAAGAGCAGCAGAAATAACCCAAGTGCTTTGAGTAGCTTTGACATCGCGTAGACAGCAGGCGAATGATTCCCGCTGGGGGTAAATGCTACCAGGCTTTTTGGCCGCAGTGTTACTTTGTAACGTTGTGCCCGAATGTAATGTTATAACATAGGCTGCTATGCCAAAACCAGCGAACTGCTTCGAGTGAGTGGCCGTATCGTGGCGATCTTGGTCGCGGTGCCCGTTGCGGCGCTGCTCATTGACCTTGCTCGATTGCAGCCGGCGCCGTGGCGCGATCCGCGGCACTTGATGTCGGGTTTGAAATCGGGAGCGCTGCTCGGCACGTCTTTGTTTATTCTGCTGGCGCAAGCCCTGAGCAACCGAACCGCGCCGGCGGGGCCAGACACCGTCCTGGCGTTTCTAGGGTTGGGCTTCATGGTGGCCCTGCTGGTCGAGCGCACTTGGTTGCTCTTGGGCCTGCAGCGTTCCCCGCGCGGGGCCTTGGTGCTCACCGCCATCCTACGAAGTGCCGCCGGAGTGGCAATTGGCGCGGCGAGCCACACGTCGCTCAAGGCTACCGCGCTCGTCGCCGTAACGGTGCTGCTGCAAGAATCGCCGGCAGAATCACCGTCAGCCGCGGCGGCGAGGCGAGGGCTTGCACAGCACCCGGTAGCGCGTTCTGCGGTGGCGGCTCTGATGCTCGCTGCGTTTCTCATCATAACCGCTTTGATTTCAATAAGTCCCGGTTTCTTAAGTATAATATTGGCATTGGCGGCGGGCGCTGGCGTCTATGTGAGCGCCAGCATGCTGATCCCCGAGAGCCACCACACACACTCGCAGTCACCCACCTTGTCGATGACCGTGGTGAGTTCGATGATCATCTTTGGACTGGTGCAATTGACGTGAAGCGAGCCAAGACAGAGCCTCAACGGTTTTCAGAGTTTCGCCGCTCGCATGAGCATCAGCGATGTATCACGCGCGCGATGCGTACCGCAGCCGAGGTCTGCGAGCAGCGGGGGATGAAACTAACCCCCTTGCGGCTGCGCGTGTTAGAGCTGGTATGGGAGCGTCACGCACCCGTTGGTGCCTATGACATCCTGGATAAGCTCGCCCAAGAAGGTCTCGGCAGTGCGCCGCCCACGGTCTATCGGGCGTTGAATTTCTTGATCGGCGCGGGACTCGTGCACCGCATAGACACACTCAATGCGTACTTTGGGTGCGAAGCTCCGCGCACTGACCATGCCGCGCAATTCTTGGTGTGCCGGACCTGTCACGGCGTGACCGAATTGGGCGACCCGGCGATCAGCCGGCTGCTCGCCACCCGGGTCCGCGCGGCAGGATTTGTCGCGGATGCCCCCGATGTTGAAATCAAAGGCGTGTGTGACGCTTGTCGGTTGGCAGCTCCCCCTCAACACGCCTGACACAGGGTTCGATTCCCGCTGGGGATCTCCCATGCTGCTAGGGATCGCCCTCGCCGCGTTCGGTGCGACCTTCGCCGGCGGGCTCTTGGCGCTGCGGGTCGCGCGGACGCTGCAATGGATTTTGGGGTTTAGCGCCGGAGCGGTCGTGGCCGTCGCCTTTTTTGATCTTCTGCCGGAGGCACTTGATCTGAGCGCCGCGACGGTTGCGCCGGTATCGGTGTTGGCGTGGACCGTCGCTGGGTTCCTGGTGTACCTGTGCCTGGATCGTGCCGTCTTCTTCAACGCCCATGCGCACCGCGACCGACCGGGCGTCCATTCAGAGCACACGGGCGGGGAGCTGCACGCTCGCGGCACTTTGTTTGCCGGCAGTCTATCGCTGCACAGTTTTCTCGACGGCATTGGGATTGGGCTGGCCTTTCAGGCCTCCTCCGCGGTCGGCTTGATCGTCTCAGTGGCGGTATTGACCCACGATTTTTCCGACGGACTCAACACGATGAATGTCGTGCTGCGAAACGGCGGCAAGGTGCGAGTCGCACTTCGTTGGCTGCTCGCCGATGCGATCGCACCGGGCTTAGGGATCGCCGCAACACGGTTCTTTGCGGTCGCGGACGGCGTCCTCGGCATCATCCTCGCGCTCTTTGCGGGGTTCTTTTTGTATATCGGCGCCAGTGATTTGTTGCCGGAGAGTCACCGCAATCACCCGACGCTGCTGACCACCCTCATGACGGTTCTGGGCAGCGCCGTGCTGTATGTCGTCATTGCGTTCGCACGCAATTAGTTTTCACCGTGCGCCGCTCAGTGTACTAAGATCGAGCGGTCGAAAAGGACCAGGATTGGCATTCAGGTAAGTCCGATCCCTTCCCATCGGGAAGCTCCGAATCGCCTCAGGGCGACCCCACGGCAAGCATCGGCGCGACAGCGCCGGCGGCTTGACGTGGATTGCTTTCCTCACGCGTTGAACCGTCGCCGCTGCCGCGCCCTCAACCTACGAGGAGTTCAACGTGCCCATGATTACTGCAAACACCAACATCGTCACCCAGATCAATGTCTTCACGGTTCCCCCAGGAGGCCAGCAGGCGCTCATCGAGTTGCTGACCGAAGCCGCCCAATTTGCGAGCACCATTCCTGGATGGATTTCAGCCAGCGTGCATCGCAGCCTCGACGGAACGCGCGTCGTCAACTACGCCCAGAGCGAGAGTCTTGAAGCCGCGCAGCGCATCATCGATCGTCTTCGAGAAGGCGGTTGGCTCGAGCGCAATAAATCTCTGGGCGAAGCCCGGCCAGGCCTCTACGACGTAGTCTTCGTCTTGGAAAAGTAAGGAGCCCGGTTCGATCCCGCTTAAAAAAGGGATCGAACCAACTCTTCGAGGATCCCAAATGGCCCGGGGACGGGCCTGGAAATCCGCGCCTTGGGCTCGGTCTTGTGCCCTGAATAATACTATTTGCCAAACAGTATTAGTAACTATATAGTATTGGCCTATGGACGATAGCAACGAACGCAAGTTCCAAAAAGAGCTCAACGGAGGCCTGGTGGGCCTGGTTTTGCTGGCCGTGCTCGCCGAGTCTGACGAAGACCTGTATGGCTATGAAATCGCCAAGCGTTTGGCGAGTGCCAACGACGGCACCTCCATTTTTAAGGAGGGCACCA
>DATNKC010000120.1:0-7939 GCA_035603615.1 Steroidobacteraceae bacterium
CGGCAGGATCGCCGCGACGCGGGACGCAAGATCGGCGCCGACAATCAAGTATTTTGGGTCCGCGATTTTTATGGAATGTGCGAGCACATCGCCGGCAAGCTGCGAATTGATCAGTGCAACCACCACGCCGATGCGCGTCAAACCCAGCCATATCGCCAGGTACTCGGCGCAGTTCGACATAAGCAAGGCCACGGCATCGCCGCTTTTCAAATCGCGGCCAATACCCCAACGGGAATATTGATTGCAGCGAAACCCCAATTGGCCATAGCTCATCGAGGCTTCCGCCGACACCAGCGCCGGGGCGGCGTGGAATTCTCCCGCCAAGCGCTCGATCAGCGCGGGAAGCGTAATCCCGCGCTCGCCGATGGCGGCGGTCTTGGCCAGTGCGCGAAGCCATGCGTCGCGGGCGAATTTTGCATCGACCTCGCCGGGCTGCGTCGAAATGCTCATTTAACGGTCATCTTGGGAATTGCGAACCATACCACGACTACCCGCATCGTTCGAGATACACTGTCCTCAGTACTACTTCGATTCGCGAGCATGAAGCGGGAAACAATCGCAATTCACGGAGGCTTCGACTCCGACCCCACGACCAAGGCTGTCGCAGTTCCGATTTACCAAACGGCTGCCTACTCCTTCGACAGCGCTGAGCATGGCGCTGCCCTATTCAACCTGGAAGTCCCCGGATACCGCTATACGCGGATCAGCAATCCGACCACGGATGTTCTCGAGCAGCGCGTGACGGAACTGGAGGGCGGCGTCGGCGCGTTGAGCGTGGCGTCCGGACAGACGGCCTTGTTCTATGCGTCGATGAATGCTTTGGAGGCGGGCCGCAATTTGATCTCGGTGCCGCAGCTCTACGGTACGACGTACACCTTGTTCGCGCACGTGCTGCCGAAAATGGGTATTAAGGTGCGCTTTGCCAAGTCCGATCGCGCCGCCGATCTCGAGGCGCTCATTGACGACGACACCCGCGCGATATTTTGTGAGACTGTGGGTAATCCGGCCGGCAACGTCTGCGATCTCGAAGCACTGGCAACGCTCGCGCATCGCCATCGCATGCCGCTGATCGTCGACAACACGGTGGCAACACCGATGTTGGTGCGGCCGGTCGATTACGGCGCCGACATCGTGATCCACTCTTTGACGAAATTCATGGGCGGTCACGGCACGACTCTGGGCGGCATCATCGTCGACTGCGGACGCTTTCCCTGGACCACGCACGCGGCGCGCTATCCCATGTTCACGCAACCGGACGAGTCCTATCACGGCTTGGTCTATACGGATCATTACGGCGCCTCGGCATTCATCGGCCGCTGCCGCAGCGTCTACCAGCGCACCATGGGCGCGGTGCTCTCGCCCATGAATGCCTTCCTGCTGTTGCAGGGCATCGAGACGGTGGCGCTGCGCGTTGAGCGTCACGTCGAGAATGCGCGCAAAGTCGCGGACTTCTTGCGCGCCGATGCGCGCGTGGAAGCGGTGAATTATGCGGGCTTCACCGACAATCCCTATTATCCTCTCGTGCAGAAATACCTGGGCGGCAGAGCTTGTTCTCTCATGACGTTCGAAATACACGGCGGCCTGAAGGCGGGCATGCGCTTCTACAATGCGCTGAAGCTGTTCAAACGTTTGGTCAATTTGGGCGACGCGAAATCGCTCGCCTGCCATCCTGCATCGACGACGCATCGGCAAATGTCCGCCGAGGAACAATTGGCGGCGGGTGTGGGACCCGGCAGTATTCGCTTGAGCGTCGGGATCGAGCACATCGACGACATCCTCGCCGATTTGGATCAAGCACTCGGCGCCGCGGTTTGAATCGCAAATCCTTGCCGGGCGCGGTACCGGCGTTATTTCCCGATCTCGCGAACCGGGAGCGGATCAGCAACTGGTTGACCCTCGAGTTGGCGGCGGCTCATCGGCGCGTTCAGGCCGGCCCGGTGACGCCGACCATCGACATGCAGCAATTCCGCGCCGAGCTGGCCGGTTTCGACTTCGAACGGCCGCAGCCGCTCGAAGAAGCATTGCGCTGGACCATCGAGCGCCTGGAACATGGCATCGTACAGATGTCGAACCCACGCTATTTCGGGCTCTTCAATCCTGGCGCCAATTTCCCTGCGCAGTGCGCGGATCGTCTCGCCGGATCATTCAATCCGCAACTGGCGAGTTCAGCGTCCTCGCCCGTCCCCGTAGCGTTGGAAAGTCATGTGATCCAGGCCGTGGCCCGCCGCGCCGCCTTCGGCGACGATGCGACCGGACATTTTGCGACCGGCGGCTCCGAAGCGAACTACACCGCGCTGATCTGTGCGCTGACAGCAGCGCATCCGAAATTTTCCGCCGACGGCGTGCGCGCCTTTGCCGGACCGGCGACATTTTATACATCGCGGGACTGCCACATCGCCTGGCTGAAAATTGCGCATCAAGCCGGCGTCGGCCGCAGCGCGCTCAAGCTCGTAGCCACCGACGGCCGCGGGCGGATGGACCCTGAGGCGTTGCTCAAGGCCATTGCCGAGGATCGTGCCGCTGGGGCAGTTCCCGTCATGATCGTTGCGACCGCCGGAACCACCGGGGCCGGCATGATCGACCCGTTGCATGCCTGCGCCGACATCGCGAAACAACAGGCACTGTGGTTGCACGTGGACGCGGCATGGGGCGGTGCGGTGCTGGCGTCGAATCGCCTGCGCGGCTTGCTGGACGGTGTCGAGCGCGCCGACTCCATGACCATCGATGCACACAAATGGCTGGCGACAACCATGGGATGCGCGATTTTCATCTCGCGACGCGCCGACCTCTTGTCGGAGGCATTTCATGCCTCCACCAGTTTCATGCCGTCCAGCATTTCGGGCGTGGACCCCTATTTGAACAGTGTGCAATGGTCGCGGCGTTTTTTGGGATTGCGCCTGTTCCTGGCCCTGGCCGCCGCCGGCTGGGAGGGCCTTGGCGCCCACGTCGAGCGCGGCGTCGACGTGATCGAACTGGTCAAGGAGCGCCTGCTCGCCTCGGGCTGGCGCATCGCCAATGACTCACCCTTGGCCGTGCTGGATGCCATTCCTCCGGCCGCCCTGGGTGACGTACGCGCCTTGGTGCGCCGCGTGGTGGCCTCTGGACGAGCTTGGGTCGCCCCGACCACCTTCGAGGGTCAGGAGGTGGTGCGGATCTGCGCCACGAACGGTGAAACCGGGGTGCCCGACGTCGAGGCGCTGGTCGCAGCCCTCAACGAGCGCCCCTAGGCGCGAACTTAAGCGCGCTGAGCCAGGGTGCGGTCCACCAGGCTCTCGATGGACCCGAGCGAATGGAAATTTTCCGGCGTGATATCGCCTTGAGCAATGGCGATATCGAACTCCACCTCGACGGCGAGCATGAGATTCACCATTTTCAGAGAGCTAATCCCAAGATCGCTCAACTGGGCGTCCAGCGGAAACGGGTTCGGCATGACTGCCCCCGCTCCCAAAACGGCCCTGACAAGCGAAATTAGACGTTCGCTTACCCCCTCTTTCACCTGCGGATCCACTTGGAAGCTCTCCCGAAAAAAACTAGGGCCGATAATACCTTCTGGCGCAGGATACGGAATACGATGCGGGTTTTACATATGTTTTTAAAATGAGTCGAGCATCACTAAGTAACAATATATTTTCGCCCGAGTCATTGTCGAGGTGCAGCCGTCCCCGCATAATCCGCCGATTACAGGGCCACAAGGCTAATTTCAAATGGCAATCGAGACACACCGAATACCGGGGACCCGCTCTCCAAGCGCGCGGCAGAGCGACTTGACCGCCCGTGCCCGCGCCGCCGCGGATGTGGCCCGCGCCAACGCGGCGGCGGTGGACGCCGAAGCACGCTTTCCCAGCGAGGCGTTCGCGGAGCTACGCAAGCAGCGCTTGCTCGGCATCCAGGTGCCCCAGTCCTTGGACGGTGAAGGCGCCACGATCGCCGAAATCGCCGATGTCTGTTATATCCTCGGGCAGTCCTGCTCTTCCACCGGGCTGATCTACGCGATGCACCAGATCAAGATGGCCTGCATCGTGCGCCACTTCAAGAACAATGCCGCGCATGAGCGGATTCTGCGCCGCATCGTCGCCGAGCAATTGCTCATGGCCTCATCGACCACCGAAGGTCAGGCCGGCGGCAACGTTCGTTCCAGCGAAGCAGCCGTCGAGCACGACGGTGCGCAGGTCACCCTGGAACGCAAGGCGACGGTCATTTCCTATGCAGTGGAAGCGGACGGCATCGTCACCACCGCACGCCGCGCCGCCGATGCGCCGGGCAACGATCAGGTATTGTTGGTTCTGTTGAAGTCCGACTATACCCTGGAGAGATTGCAGGTATGGGATACCTTGGGGATGCGCGGCACGCACAGCGAGGGCTTCACGCTGCGCGCACGCGCCGCGGCCGGACAAATCCTGCCCGAACCCTACGAGAGAATTCATGCCCAGACCATGGTGCCGTTTGCGCACATACTGTGGGGCTCGGTGTGGGCGGGAATCGCCGCCGCCGCGGCCTCCAAGGCGCAAGCGTTCGTGCGGCATGTGATGCGCCAGGCGAACGGCCAGACACCGCCCGGCGCTGCGCATTTCACCCAGGCGGTATCGACCTTGCGCATGCTGCGCGGCGTGCTCGCAACCAGCCTGCGCAGCTATGAATCGATCATGTCGGATGAAAAGGCAATCTCATCCTTGGAATTTCAAGCGATGATCACCCTGACCAAGGTGCAGGTGTCCGAACTCGCGGTAACGACCGTGCTCACGTCGCTGCGCGCCTGCGGTTTGTCCGGATATCGCAACGACACCGAATTTACGATCGGCCGCTTGTTGCGCGATGTGCTGTCGGCGCCGATCATGATCAGCAACGACCGCATCTTGACGAATCTCGCGACGACCTCCTTGATGACGCCGCTGCCGGCTTCGATCAGTGGTTGAGCCCATGCCGCCCGATAGCACCTCCTCGTACCCGCTAGCGCATCTTGCCGATCGGCTGTTCAAACCGATGGGAGTCGACGGCGTCTACGCACGCACCGCGCTGTATGTGGATCTGGTTGAGAAGCTTGAACAGTACATCACCCGGCAGCGCGACCCCTCGGCGGAGATCATGCGCTTCCCGCCGGTGATGAGCCGAACGCAGCTGGAGAAATCCGGGTACCTGAAGAGCTTCCCCAATTTACTGGGTTGCGTATGCGCCCTGCACGGCTCCGAAGCCTCGATCCGTTCTGCCGTGGAACGCTATGACAACGGCGGCGACTGGACCACTTCGCTCAGCTCATCGGATTTGGTGCTATCGCCTGCCGCCTGCTATCCGGTGTATCCGATCGCGGCGGCGCGCGGCCAGCTGCCCATGGGCGGCCTGCAGTTCGATATCGAGGCAGACGTGTTCCGGCATGAGCCATCGCTCAGCCTCGATCGGCTGCAATCTTTCCGGATGCGCGAATTCGTGAGAATCGGCGCGCCGGACGAGATCGTCGAGTTTCGCGAAAAATGGATGGCCAAAGCGCCGGTGCTGGCCGCCGAGCTGGCCTTACCGCACACCATCGACGTCGCGAACGATCCGTTCTTCGGTCGGGTGGGTCAGGTGATGGCGGTCAGCCAACGCCAACAGGCCCTGAAATTCGAACTGTTGATTCCGTATTATCCGAGCGCATCGCCCACCGCCTGCATGAGCTTCAACTATCACCGCGAGCACTTCGGTCAGGTGTGGGGCATCCGTGACGACAATGGCGAGTTGGCGCATACCAGCTGCGTCGCGTTCGGCATCGATCGCCTGGCCGTGGCGCTGTTCGCCAATCACGGCCTCGATCTGAAGAAATGGCCGGCGGTGACTCGGCAGGCGTTGGCTCTCTAAAGCAATCCGCGCGCGGATGCCTCTCGACCCACGCGTCAAGCGCTTCTTGGATCTGCTCGCCGCGGGCAATCCTCCCGACGCACGCAGCGCCACGGTCGAGGAACGGCGCAAGGGGCTGGTCTCCTTGATGGAATTCGCCGGTCCGCCAGTCTCTCTGGAACACGTCGAAGATCGGAGCCTGCCGGGTCCGGACGGTGCGCTGCGCGTTCGGCTTTATTCACCGTCAAAGGCCGAGATCCTACCCGGACTCATTTATTTTCACGGCGGCGGCTTGGTTGCCGGCAGCCTGGAAACCCACGACCGCATCGGGCGTGCGCTCTGCAAGTCAGGTGGGGTGCGCGTGGTGTCGGTGGACTATCGATTGGCTCCCGAACACCGTTTTCCCGCCGCTTTGGAGGACGCGAAAGCGGCCGTAAGCCATATCAGCGCGCACGCCGCGGATTTCGGAATCGACGCCGCGCGCCTCGGCATTTGCGGGGATTCCGCCGGCGCCACCCTGGCCGCGGCGACTTGCCAGTGGGCGACTCAGGCCGGCGGTCCGCGACTCAGCCTGCAACTGCTGCTCTGTCCGATTCTCGACTACAGCCGCATCACGGCCTCGAAGCGCGAATTGTCGAGCGGCTATCTGGTCGATCAAGCCACGCTGGATCACGACCTCAAGTATTACCTGCCGGAGGGGATGGGGCCTGCCAATCCGTTGGTATCACCGCTGCTGGCCGCGGATGTCTCGGGTATGCCGCGGACCGTCATTCATACCGCGGAATTCGATCCGCTGCGCGATGAGGGGCGAAATTATTTCGAGCGCCTGACCCAAGCAGGCAATGAAGTGTCCTACACTTGCCATCCAGGTATGATTCATCTTTTCTATGGTTTGGGAGCCGTCATACCCTATGCGCGCACGGCATTCGAGCAGATCGGCGGCGAAATTCGCGCAGCGCTGGGCTAACTTTTACGGAGATACAACGTGTCCGAGCGCATCGTCGCGGAACGAATAATTCAGCAGCTGCATGCAGCACGCGTAGGAGGCGATCTCGCCGGCATGTGCCGCGTGTTTGCCGATGCTGGCCGATACGAAATTCTAGGTGCAAGCGCCGATAAGCCGATTGCCATCCGCGCACAGAATCTCGCCGAGTTCCGGCCATGGCTCTCCATGATGGTCAAGGTGTTCCGGCTCAACAACTATCAGCTCTTGAGCCTGACGGTCGAAATGCCGCGCGCGGTTGCGCATTGGCGCGCCGATATTTTTTCCAAAGTCACCGGCGCGACGGTTCCCACCGAACTGGTGGACGTCGTCGAGATCAAAGCAGAGCGAATCGCGACTTACACCGAATTCTTCGCGCCGCGCTGAGCGCGTCAGCGATTCAAGATGCCGCAGGAACCGCAGTGGCTAACGATTGCGCGCGAGGTGCGGGCCATTGCTCAAACCGGATTGGCCTTCAACGCGGATGGCTTCGACCATCAGCGCTACCAACGTCTGCGCGAATTGGCTGCCCTGTTGATGGCGCAAGGTTCGGCCACCGAACATGAATCCATCCTCGAGTTGCTGCGCCAGGAGAAGGGCTACGCGACGCCCAAAGTAGACGTTCGCGGCGCGGCGTTTCAAGACGGGCGCGTCTTGATGGTGCGCGAGATCAGCGACGGCAAATGGACCCTCCCGGGCGGCTGGGCCGACGTCAATCAATCGGCGGGCGAATGCGTCGTGCGCGAGATTGCCGAGGAGTCGGGGTTCACGGCCCGCGCGCTGAAACTCGCCGCGGTCTACGACTACCAGAAAAGGAATCCCTCCCCGCATATCGACTCGATCTACAAAATGTTCTTCATCTGCGAAATCGTGGGGGGCGCGGCGAGCGCCAGCAACGAGACCAGCGAAGTGGCCTTTTTTCCCCGCAACGAACTGCCGCCGCTGTCATTGGGGCGAACCACGGCGGCGCAGATCGACAGAATGTTCGATCATCGGGAGCAGCTCGAGCTGCCAACTGACTTCGACTAGCTGCGGCGTTGTGATTTTTCGGCCTACGGGTGCGCATAAAGGCCCGCCGATCAATGGTTATCACTCGATGCTCGTCCTCCGACACCGTGAAATTGAGCGGCCCGTGTGAACGGCCTGGGG
>DATNKC010000121.1:0-3244 GCA_035603615.1 Steroidobacteraceae bacterium
CTTTATGATCTGGCACGAGCCTACAGCCTGGGTTCCGAGGAACTGATCCGGGTCAATCAAGGCGTCGATCCTTGGCTGCCGGGCGCCGGCAAAATGCTGGTGGTTCCGGGGCGGCACATTCTTCCGCCGGGTCCGCGTGAGGGAATCGTCGTCAATCTTCCCGAACACCGCCTTTATTATTATCCGAAGCCCAAACGCGGTGGGCCAATTCAGGTGATCACCTATCCGGTGAGCATCGGCAAGATGGATTGGCGTACGCCACTCGGTGTCACCCATGTGATTCAAAAGCAGAAGGACCCGACCTGGTATCCGCCCGAATCGGTGCGCAAGGAACATGCCGAAGCAGGCGATCCGCTGCCTGTCAAGGTGGGGCCGGGGCCTGACAATCCCCTGGGCGCCTATGCGATGCGCCTGGCGGCGGGAAATGGGACCTATCTCATTCATGGCACGAACAATCCGATCGCCGTTGGACTTGCCGTCACGCACGGTTGCATTCGCATGTACCCCGACGATGTGGCTGCGCTGTTCCCGTTGATTCCGGTCGGCACGCCGGTGCGCCTCATCAACGAGCCGGTGAAAGTCGCATGGATCGACGGCGAACTCCTGCTCGAGGCTCATCCCCCGGTTGATGCGATGGGTCAAAGCTTTGAACCCAACATCGATCAGTTTTCAGACCTCTTGAAAGCAGCGGTCGGCGATACCACCGTCGCCATCCATTGGGACTACGCCCGTGAGGTGCTGCAGAAGGCCAATGGCGTCATCGCCACGGTGGGTCTCGAGGCTGAATTGCCCACCGATCCGGCAGCGGCACCGGCGACCACCGCGACCGCGACACCGGACAGCGTCAGCAAGTAAAGCGGGAGTCAGCTGATTGTGCGCGCCGCCGCGCCTAAGGATTCGATCTCGTGTTCGGTCACGACACGCCATTGGCCTTTGGCAAGCGGGCCCAATTGAAGATCGCCGATGCAGACTCGTATCAAGCGCAGCACCGCAATATCGAAGGCGCTGAGCAGGCGGCGTATGTGCCGGTTCCGGCCCTCATCGAGCGTAATTTCAAGCCAGGCGTTCTTTTGACCGCTTCGCAGGCAACGTACGGATTTGGCGCGGAGCAGTTCTCCCTCGACATTGGCACCCCGATTGAGTATCGCGATCAGCGCCGCATCCGGCACTCGGTCTATCTGCACGTGGTAGGTCTTGTCAGGCCCCGTCGCTGGGTGCGTCACGTGAGCGGCCCACGACGGGTCGTTGCTGAATAACAAAAGACCCTCGCTGGCTTTATCGAGTCTTCCCACCGGCGCGAGCCATGGCAGGTCGGCTCCCGCGAAGCAACGGTAAACCGTATCGCGGTCCTGCTCATCCCGAGTGGTCGTCACCAAGCCTCGAGGCTTATTGAGCATGATGACCAACCGGGGCCGCGAGCTTTCCAGTCCCGCCACGGTAACGCGATCGCGGCCTGGGTCGGTCGGGAATTCGGGGTCTGTCACCACGCGGCCGTTGACGCGTACCCGCCCTTCTTTTACCCATTGGGCGCCTTGCGTGCGAGAGCCAAGCCCAAGTTTCGAGATCGCACGCGCCGCCCCATAACGGGGCGACTTTCGCTTTATGGATGAAGCGATATGGATGCCTTGGATGTGGCGCTCAATGCACTGCCGCTGCTGGTGTTGCCGAGGACAACATAGAATAGCGCAGTTCGTTTTCGCGAGGCGTTCGGTAGAAGCTTGATGAACAGACTTACCGTGCGCATGCCTGCCGGGAAAAAAACCGTGGTCGGCGCTTGCGGCGCGAAGTCGGTGCCGGCGAGCGCGGAAGCGGGCTCGGTCCACCATTCGAAACTCGTCGTGCCCTTGGAACCCGTCGAGCGATGTACGCGGATCTCAGCGAATTTCTCGCCCGCTCGAAACGCGTAGGAACTGGCCACCATGCCGATCCGCTCGGTCTTGTCGATCGGTCGAGCGGCGATTCGAGTCTTGGGGTCGGTATTGGGCGCCGGCGTGGCCTCGGCAGGCGGCGCGTCATCGAGGTCTGCATCCGCCGCTGCACTATCGACGATAACCGGCGCATCGGCTTCGGCATCGGAGGCGACGGCATCGGCAAGGGGCGGCGGCGTGGGGCGGCTGAGCACGGCCCACGCGACTCCGCCAATGATAATCGCCGCAAGCAGAGCGATCAGGGCGGAAGCGACGCCGCTTCTGGTCAGGAGCGATGCTCTCGAATTCTCAGGCTGCGGGATCAGCCCAACCGGCTCGCGCCCCAGATCAAGTTCCGCCAACCACTCGCGCACCGACGCGGGACGATCGGCACGGTCCCAGGCGAGGCCTCGCGACAGCGCCCTCCATTGCCGTCCCGTGAGACCCGGCGGACGGGATGGCGCGATTTTCAGTGTGCGCGCTTCGGTTGAGCGTCGATGCTTGAAGGGGTGTTCACCTGCCAGCAATTCATAAGACAGTGCGGCGAGTGCGAAAAGATCGTCGCGCGGATCAGCCTCCCGCCCTTCCAGCAATTCGCACGACGCGTATGCCGGCGTCACCACAGACACCTCGCCCGATGTCCCGAAATCAAGAATGCGCACGTCTCCCGCATTCGTGACCATGATATTTTGCGGTTTGATGTCGCCGTGAATCACGCGCCGATCGTGCGCATGCGCAAGACCTTCGCCTACCTCACGGATGACCGCGCGCACATAAGAGCGCGGCAACGGCAGCGGATGAAATCTCTGCATTACCTTGGGCAGGCTTTCGCCGTCGACCAATTCCATGGTGAAGAACGGAATTTTATGCAGGTCCAGTTCGTACACCTTGACGATACTTCGGTGCGATAGCGCCTGCGCGCAATAAAATTCGCGGCGCAACTTGGCCAGCACGTCGGATCGCGTCCGCGTTTTTTCGTGCAACACCTTGATGGCGACATAAGCATCCGCTTCGGTGTGTTCGCTACGCGACTGATCGAGCGCTTTGTAAACGGTACCCATGCCGCCGCTGGCCAATTGGCTTTCGATGACATAGCGGCCGCACAAAACGTCGCCGACACCTAGCTCGGCACGTGCGGAATCGCGCGGCTCGGGCGTGTCGAGTCTAGGGGTCGGATCTTCGGCGATCGGAAGCAGATCGACGGTAATGCTGTCCGGCTCGCCGCCCTTTTCGCGCTGCGCGAGCTTCGACCTGATGGAGTGAAACAGGTCGTCCGGGTCCAGCGAGTCCTCGATTGGATTGCGTCGCTGTCGTGTCATGGGTGCAGATTGGGGTCC
>DATNKC010000122.1:0-3162 GCA_035603615.1 Steroidobacteraceae bacterium
CGCGGCAAGCGGCAAACTATTCGTGGTAGTGGCCGGTCAGCCCAAGCTGGTCGACACTTATATGCCGCTATTCAAGGATCTGGGGCAAAAGACCTTCGTCATGTCGGGTCAGGCCGAGAATGCCAACCTGGTGAAGTTGAGCGGCAATTTTCTCATTGCCGCCGTGATCGAGTCGCTGGGCGAAGCGTTGGCGCTCATCGGCAAAGCGGGCCTCGATCAGCAGCAGTATATCGATCTACTCACCTCGACCTTGTTCGATGCGCCGGTGTACAAAACGTATGGCCGCCTGATTGTGGAGCGGCGCTTTGAGCCGGCCGGTTTCGCGGCTCCCCTGGGACAAAAGGATATTCGCCTGACGCTGGCGGCCGCGGAAACGCTGAATGTTCCCCTGCCGTTGGCGAGCTTACTTCGCGATCGTTTTTTGACGCTGATCGCTCGCGGCGGCGAGGCGTTGGACTGGTCCGCGATCGGTCAACTGGCGGCGCACGATTCCGGCCTCGAGGAAAAGCCGCGCTGATCAGCGGGTCTTCTGATCGAGCTCGGAGACCTCGGCGGCGGTGATCGAGTCCGCGTAGTGATTGCCGAAATTCGTACGCACGTAATTGATCACGGCGGCGATCTGCGCATCGCTGAGCATCACGGGCGGCCCACCGAAGCCGACGGCGTGCTTTTCGCCGAACGCGGGCATGTTGCGCCTTCCCTTCAAAAGCGTCAGCGCCATGTGTTGGCGCGATACCAAGGTCGGATCCTTCGCCAGGGCCGGATAATGTCCCGCCCCCACCGCGCCTGCGCCATCAGGCATGTGACAACCCTGACAAATGTGCTCATAGATCTGCCGGCCGTCCATCGCTTTGAGCGGTACCGGGTCTGAATTGCCCGCGCTATCGGCGCGCACCGGCGTCTGGACCAGCAGCGCGCTCACGCCGGCCGTCCCCATCGCAATTCCCGTGCACAGCGCAGCGGCAGCGATTGCAGACCACTTCCCGCGGCTCATGCCGCACCGCCAAGCCGCGCCCGTTGGTGCAGCCGCTCGATGGCATCCAGCGCCGAAGTCACGGCGCCCTCCTGCCAAGCCGGCAGATAAGAGGCGTGTTCTCCGGCGAGCACAATGCGGCCGTCGAATGCACACAAATTGTCGTAGTGCTCGGCGCGATTCTCGTCCGACCAGAGGGCGAAGCAACCCATTGCGGAAGGCACGCGATGCCAGGCAACGGCGATTCCATTATCGAATTCCTTGGTGTACTGCGGATGAATTTGGCTGCCATATTCAACGGCCTTGGACACGCGTTGTGCCGGCGACATCGACGTAAATTCCATGGAATCGACCATGTTCCAGATGTACGCGCCGAGCAGCACGCCTTTGCCATCGGCGAAAAATCGACTGCTTGGATAACTGATCTGACCAATCGGCAGGTCGGTATAGGTGATGCCGCCGTAGATTTGCTCGTCCTCCTCCCAGAAGCGACGCTTGAACTGCAAGCCCACCTTGAGCCCGGTGCAGTAGGAAATCGCGGCGATCGCCTTGGCCATCGGTCCGCCGACATTCATGGGTATCTGGCCCAGGATCGACAGCGGAATCGTGCAGATGCACCAGTCGGCCTTTGCCGTCTGCCGGCTGGAACCGGAGCTGGCGTCCTCATAGGTGGCACTGACACCGCGCTCGTCCTGGTGAATGTCGATCACCTTGGCGTTGTAGCGAATCAGCGGCCCGAGTTCGCGCGCGAACGCCTGGCCTACCTGCCCCATGCCGCCCACCGGCTGGAACATCGTTGTTTGCATGTCGTACAGCTCGCCAATGGAGAGTGCGCCCCAAAGACCTGATTTCAACAAGTCGCTTACGCCCACCGGTTGCGAATACTGAGGTCTGGCGCTCAAGCCGCCGCCCGGATCACGGTCGAAGCCGCGCCGCTCACTGCTGTCGGACCCTTTGAGGTATCGATAATTTTCGTCGAGCGCACCGCTCGAGCGCAGCGCGGAGAGCAATATCGCCTGATCCTCGGCGCTCACCTCGGCATCGAGCGCATGACTTCGTGTCGCCTTGGCCAGCAACTCTGCGATGTGGCCATCGTAGTCCGCCTTAACGGTTCGCAGCCGCTGCGGCTTGCCGCCGAAGGCCTCGCGACCATGTAGGTAGGCGTTGTGATTGATCTGCACAAACGGTTCGAGCGCGACGCCCAGGCGTTTGCAGTAGTTGAGCATGCCGCGATGGTGATACGGCAAGCGCCAGGGACCCGGATTGATGTAGAGGCCGGGATCGAATTGGCACTCCTGGGTCTCTCCGCCCAATTCCGTGTAGCGATCGCCGCCGCGCAGCGTCCAGTTGCGGCCGCCCGCGCGCGCGTTGTATTCCAGCACCTGCACCTTGTAGCCCGCATTGCGCAACTCGTAGGCGGCGACCAGTCCGGCAATTCCGGCACCCAACACCAGAACCGAGGCGCCCTTCGGTGCGGCGCTCAAGCGGATCGGGCCCTGGAAATTCGTTTCCGCCGCCAGTCCGAGACTGTGCATGGCTTGGTACATCACGCTGCCGCCGGCGCTTAAGCCGATCATGGTCAACAGACGGCGCCGCGACATCGCGGTTCCAGAATTCTCGGTCATGGTTTTCATCCGAATTGTGAGACAGCCAGGATAGCGCGGATCGCGGCTGACGCGTTATTGAATCAATCGCACGCGCGTACCGGCGAGCACGACGGCGCCATCCGGAGCGAGCAAACCCCGGGCTGCAGCGCTGGCCTGCACCGCGTCAACGTCGCGAACGATGACATCAAAGGCGCCGAGGCCCTCGCCGCGGCCATCGCGCTCGAGGGTGAAGCGGATTTCACCGTCGTCCAATCGAATGCGCCAAACACCCGCGTCCAAAGTGGCCGCGCGGCCGAGAACTTGCGCCCAGCGTGCCGCCATCTGCGCCGGATCCTTGGCATGCAGCTCGGCCCCGGCCACTTTCACCGACGTGTCGGTGCAAACGTGCGACTGCCAATGCGGACCGCCCCATTCCCAGCGCTCCTTGGGAACCATATGGTCCAAAGACAGGATCGCGCCGCCGATGTCCTTGGGATGAATATGCGTAAAGGCGGCACCGTCCTTGTCGCTCTGATCGGCGATGCGCGCCGCGGCGTTTTTGACCCGGGCGAGCGCTTGCGCCAAATCGTCAACCTGCAAGAT
>DATNKC010000123.1:0-4772 GCA_035603615.1 Steroidobacteraceae bacterium
AAAAAGCCGCTGGTGTTGATCAGCGTCGCAAAGAGAATCGGCCGGCCGGCGGTGAGCATCGCATGCTTGAGTGCGCCGCTCGTGGAGCCGCTCGCACGGCCCTCCTGAAGATGATAGAAAAAGTGCACCTGATCATTCTCAGTTGCGCCCAGCACCGTCGAGCCGATGAGAATCGTGGCAATGTTGAGCGGAATGCCCGCGACGCGCATGACGATGAATACCGACAGGATGGCGAAAAAGGACGGAATCATGGTCATGAGGCGTGCGGAGGGGCTGCGAAACACCACCAGGAAGGCGAGAAAAATGACGCTCGCGGTGATCGCAAAGCTTTGCGTGAGCGTCGGCAGCAAGCGCTCGGTGATGATGGCGGACAATACGCCGTTGCCTGCCATCTGACCGTGCACGGATTTAAAATTCGGATCGCTCGCCTGTGCCTCATTCCAGGTCTGCAGAATGAATTTTCGCATGGCGCCCGATGGTCCAAAAACTTCCGCGCGGCCGCGTATGCTCAAGCGCACGCTCGACAGATCGGCAACGTCGACATAGCTGCGGGCGCTGGGTTCAGTCAATAGGATCTGCTCCAGATCTGCGGCGAGCTTCGGCCACGCGTCGGGCGCGGTGGGCAACTGATCGGAGCGGGATTGGATATAACGTGCCCAGCGCAGCAGCGTGGTGGGTCCGTCGACGGCATTGATACCAGGATGCTGTTCGAGCCGCTGCGCCAGCAGGTCCACGCTGCGCAGGAACTCGGGATCCAACGCGTGGCCCGGTTGGGTCTGCAGCCACAAATCCTGCACATCCAGTCCATTGGTTTGGACGAATTGGCGCGTGTCTTGCGCCACCGGTTCGCGGGGATTGACATACGTCAGTGCGTCGGTCTCAAGCTCCAGCGGCGCAAGCTTGCCGGGAATACCGAAAAGCGATGTGGCGCCGCACAACATGATTATCACCGCGCCCGCCACCAGGAACCAACGGTAACGGCGCGTCGCCGGCACCAGCACGTCGACAAATTTGCCGAACCACTTCTCATCCGTCATGGCCTCCAGGCGCCGCGGGGCACGCAACACGGACTGCAGCGCGGGAAACAACGTGAAGCAAGCAACCCACGCTCCGATCAATCCGCAAGCCGTCCATAATCCCATTTCGCGCACGGGGCGAATGTCGGACACAGTCAATGCCGCAAAGCCGACGGAAGTGGCGAACATCGATGCCGTGCAGGGCAGGAATTTATTGGCGAGTGCGCGAGCATGATGCTCGAGAGGCGGGGCCCCATCCGGCTCCATGTACCTCGAATGAATGTAGACCAGGGTGGCTGTGGTCGTGACCATGACGGTCAAGGGCACCAAGGTCGACACCACGCTATTTGAAAATCCGAGCAGCTCGCCGAATCCAACCGCAATCGCGACCGCTGAGCCGAGGGTGAGAATGATGGCGGCCAGAGCGCGCCAGGATCGATATACGATGAACACCAGCGTGAGCAGAAAGATACCGAACAACGGCATAAACTTTTTTGTCGACTCCCCGGTTTGCTTCTCCAGCCACGCATCGAGCCACGGCGCCCCGACGCGTCGAACGGCCGTGAAAGGGTGGCCGGTCGCCTCGATTGGCAGAACCCGGGCGTCGATCGCGGCCAAAACTTGGTCGCGTTCGGTGGGTGAATTCACCTTTAGTTCGAGCCCGATGCCGAGATAATGGTCGCCCATCAGCCCGGCGCGGCGGACCAGGGAAGTCCCGGTCGCGAAGGCTCGCAACTTCGCCGCTTCATCGGCGTCGATGCTGGCGGGCGGGGTGGATCGAAAATACAAGGTGAGCAGACTGTGCGCGGCGACTTTGGGAATCTGGTCGAGTTGACGCTCCAGTTGGTCGACACCTTGCAGCACAGCGGGGCTTAAGGGATCCGGTGCTTCGAGCACGATGAGGGCTTGTTCGCCTTCTGGAAACACCCGCTCGAACTCGCGGGTGGCCTGCGCCACGGGGTCGCTGCTGACGATCAAGCGGTCGATCGAGCTATCGGTGGGTATGCGCAGGGCGCCGTAGATACCCGCGAGCGTCAAGAGCGCGAATAGCCCCAAAATCAGGTGCCGTGCCCGCAATACCCTCAAAAAGAGCTGCAGCAGGCGGGGCGAAACGAACATCGTCCGATAGTCACTCATCGTGGCCTAATGATAGCCTGTCGCCATGAGCACACTCACGTTGGCTGCATTGGCGACCCTGGTTTTTTGCGCGCCCGGCTACCCCGGCGGGGCCGGCGATGCGCAGCCCTACGTGGACCAGTTCGCCAAGGCGGCCGCGGCGTCCGCGGGATGGAAGCCCGACAGTCTTGCCGCCATTTATGACCCCACCGACCAGGGCAGTCTTGCGAAACTGGGCGAGCCGGACTCGGTTCTCGCGTTCATGCCTTACGCTTTTTATGTCCAGCACGCGGCGGCGCTGCACTTAAGCCCACTCGCGCAGGTCGATGTAGTGGGCGTGGGCACCCAGGAACGTTGGACGCTGGTCGGCAAGGCCGGTGGCCCGGTCACAGGTGCAGGGTCGATGATGGGCTATACGATTTTGAGTGTCGCAGGGTATGCGCCGGAGTTTGTAAAGCAGTCAGCGCTTGCCGCGTGGGTTCCTCTCCCCGCTGACCTCAAGATCGAGGCGACCGGGCAAATCTTAAGCGCGTTGCGGCGGGTCGCTTCCGGTGAGCCGGTTCTGGCGCTACTCGACCAGACGCAGGCCGCCGCGCTTGTCACACTGCCCTTCGCCGCGCAATTAAAAACACTGACGCAATCCACGCCGCTGCCGGTGGCACTCATTACGGTGGTCGATTCGCGCCTGCCCGATGCGCGTGCCAAGGCATTTCAGGCGGCGCTCGTTAAATTGAATGCTACGAAGGGCGGCGCGGAAATGCTGGGATCGCTCAAGCTCAAGGGATTCGTTTTGCCGCAGTTGCCCGGCAACGCCGGCAAGCCGTGAAACGCGTCATCGGCGTCGCCATCGCTATGTTAAGTACGGCGGGATGCAACACGCCGCTGACTCGGCCGGCCTCGCCGCCCTCCTCAATGACCGTCGAGCAGCTGGCGGCGGCCGTCGCCGCAGACGCGCGGCGCAGTGACCTCGAGACGGATTCGAAAATCCGTGATCAACTCGCCGCCGATGCCATTCAAAATGCGCAAGCCTGCCTGCAACGCGCGCCGCAGGCTGCCGCGTGTTTATATTATGACGGCATCGCGTTGGGCCTGAAGGCTCGGGCTCATCCCTTGCAGGCAAACGAGGCGCTGAAGTCGATGCTCGCGGCGTTGAGCAGCGCCGAAGCAGCGGATCCCAAGTATGACCAAGCGGGTCCTGCGCGCGTGAAGGCCCTGGTCCTGATCAAGGCACCCGAGTGGCCCTTAGGACCGGGCGACCCCGAGGCAGGATTGGCGGCCGCGCGCCGCGCCGCGGAACTGGGGCCCGACTATCCGCCGAACGTGTTGGCGCTGGCAGAGGCACTGGCCAAGACCGGCGACACCCAGGGCGCGGTGGATACTTATCGGCGCGCGCGCGATGTAATCCAGGGATTGCCCCCGAGCCGCGATCGGGACGACTGGCAGCACGAAGCGGATCAGGCGCTGCGCAAAGTATCCGCGCCACGTTAGGGGCGCGCGAAAGAGGGCGCGAGAGGCCGTGCAAAGTGGTCCCCTAAAAGAGTCGCTGAGCGGATCTTGAGGTAGGCCGCGTGTGCATTTACTGTGCCTGCGATCCATGCAGCCCAAAAATCGCCAAGTTTTAAGTGCCATTGTCCTGGGCGGCGTCATCGCTGCCACCATCGACATCGCGGCCGCCTCACTGATCACCGGCCGCAGCCCCTTATCCATCATGCAGGTAATCGCCGGCGGCCTGCTGGGCAAGGCATCCCGCGACGGCGGGATCGCGACGGTGATCCTGGGGGCGGTGCTGCAGGAGATCATGGGCGTATTGATCGCGGCGATATATGTCGTATTCTCGAAAACCGTCCCGGGGTTGCTGCGTCGTTGGATACCCAGCGGACTCGTCTACGGGGCGATCATTTTTTTCGTGATGAACTACGTCGTGCTACCGCTATCGGCATGGAAATCAGCGCCGCACTTTACGACCCTGAAATTTGCCGAAAATATGGCCGCGATGCTGGTCTTCGGACTGATCGTGGCATTCTTCGCTCGGGGCCTCATGAGCGCGCCGCCGGCGCAAGATGAAGCGGCCACCGCCGCCTAGCTCCTAGAATCGCGCTCCGCCGCGCGGCCTGCGAGGCTGCTAATGGCTGGTACGATTAGCTTCGTGACCCCCAACAGCGCAGGCCAGAACTTGCCCCGGCACGCGAACGGATCGCCTGCCGAGGTCTTGCAGGCGTCCCTGCAACTCGGCCTCACATCCTTCGGCGGCCCGATCGCGCACCTCGGCTACTTCAATCGCGAATACGTTCAGAAGCGGCGCTGGTTGAGCGCCGAGGAATACGCTGCCCTGGTCTCTCTGTGCCAGCTTCTCCCCGGTCCCACGAGCAGCCAAGTGGGTTTTCTCATTGGCCTGCGCCGGGCGGGGATCTTCGGTGCGCTGGCCGCGTGGGTCGGCTTCACGCTTCCCTCCGCGGTTTTGATGTATGCCTTTGCGATGCTTGCGCCTCATTCGCCAGGACCCTTCATGCAAGCGCTCTCGCATGGACTCATGCTGACGGCCGTGGCGGTGGTTTCCCAGGCCGTCTGGAGCATGGCTCGTAGCTTGTGCCCCGATTGGCAGAGAGCGGCCATCGCGCTCGCCGCCGCGGCACTGCTCGC
>DATNKC010000124.1:0-6910 GCA_035603615.1 Steroidobacteraceae bacterium
GCAACACGACCCAGACATCGAGAATGGATGGTTCGGCCTTGATCACGCCGCTCGCCGTCCCGCATCGTTGCCTCTCGCATCGAACGCGGACAGCGCTTCGGCTGCCGTCAGCACGCGGGCGAAACGCCCCTCGAGAACCAGCTCAGTTCGCGCCTTGATGTCGGCGGCTGCCCAATGGCGCCCATGGCGGTCAGTCATGGCGAAGGTCAGCGTGGCTTCGCTGACAAAATCGACGTCGTAACCGCAGTCCGATGCGTGCCGTGTCGTGGTCTCGCAGCATTGCTCGGTACGAATCCCCGATACGATCAAATGCTGAATCCCGCGCTCGGTCAGCCACACCGACAATCCACTGCCGATGAGCGCGCTGTGACGGTGCTTATAGAAGGTAACGTCCGGCGCAATGGACAGCGATGCCATCGTCTTGACGTATCCCGACTCCAGTGAAAATGCCCCCGATTCCTCAACATGAAAAATCCGCGCGACCGGGATCTGCCTGGCCTTGGCGCCATCCACCAGCGACTGCAGGCGATCGAGGAACGCCGGCGCGTCCGCCGGATCCCAATAGGGACGATGTTCAAACGACTGTTGCGCATCGATCACGAGTAAGGCGGTTCGGGAGTGGGACATAAATGGCCTTTGTGGCTGTTTCAGGTCCGAGTATTCTGCGCGCCGAGTATTGTTCAAGAAAGATGGCAATGGGACAACTACCGGACAAAAAGCGCCATCGATAGACGCCCTCCCTGCGACCGACAGGCGTTGCCGGGGCGATGCAACGCAAACTGTTCTAATCAGGCGTGAGCCGCCCACGCAGGCTGGCCCGGCGTGTAGGGAACACACGCATCGAAGCGGCCGGGTGCTTCGACGTAGCGCAACGCTTCGGTGCAGCCAATTTTCGATGTGAAAAAGCCCAGCAGAGCCAGTTCCTTCATCATGCGGAAGTAATGAGCGGGCTGCGGGCCGGCGGTATCCGTCGCGACCGGCGTGCCCGGCACATTCTCCGCCTTGGCTTCGGTCGCATCGCCGCCCACCACAGGCGACAGTCCCTTGCGCTTGCGATCCGCCGCTTCGCGTGCGTCCATCGCGCGCTTCTGTTCATGATCGAGCGTCGTGAGTACCGCGAGCCGCTGCGCCGGGGTCGCGGTCATGAACGAGACGTTGTTGGTGTTTCTCATCGCCTCGTCCACTTTGCGCATGCCGTCCCGGAAAACCTTCTGCTCCGCGGGACTGTAGCAATCGGTGACCATCAGCGCCATGAACGCGCCGGTTTTTGCCGCCTTCGCACCGGGTGTCTTGGTGGCGGGAAGAATGGTTTCCGCGATCTCGTCGAGGTATGCAACATCTTGAGCGCTGAAATTTCCCAGGCCCCGCTCGAGTGCGGTATCTGTCTTCTCGACTGCGGCCAACAGGCTGTTGCCGCCGACGAATGCGACTCCGCCCAGCAATGCGCTGACGCGGCGAATCGCCTCGCGTCGATTGATCAGCTGCAATTGCTCAGTTTCAGTTGAGTCGTTCATATCAGCTCACAGGTTGCGGCGATTGAGCTCGTTCACCGCAAAGTCCGCGGCGCGGGCAGTGAGCGCCATGTAGGTGAGCGAGGGATTCTGACAGGCGCTCGAGACCATGCAGGAGCCGTCCGTGACGAAAACATTCGGCGCATCCCAGACCTGGTTGTGCGAATTCAGCACCGAGGTCTTAGGATCACGCCCCATGCGCGCTGTGCCCATTTCGTGGATGCCCATGCCCGGAAAGGACCCCGGGTCGAATGTCTTTATCATTTTTGCGCCGGCTTGTTCGAGCATTTCCGCCATGTCGGCAATCATGTCCTTGCGCATCAAACGTTCGTTCTCACCCGTGGCGCAATCAATCTTCAGAACCGGCAGGCCCCACTTATCCTTCTTGGTGTCGATGCCAACACGATTGGCGTGATTGGGGAGCATCTCGCCGAAGGCCGTGGCGCCAAACTTCCAGGGCCCCGGCAAAGTCATTTCGTCCTTGAATTCCGCGCCCAGCCCCAATTCCTTGACGGCGCGCGTCCATCCTTCCCGGCTCGCTGCTCCCTGGTAGCCGAAGCCGCGCAAATACTCGCGCTTGTCGCCAAATAAATTGCGATACCGAGGGATGTAAATGCCGTTGGGGCGCCGGCCGTAGTAGTACTTATCGTCCAATCCCGGCAGGTTGCCCTCGGCGCCGCAACGAAAATGGTGGTCCATCAGGTTGTGACCCAACTCGCCTGAGCTGCTGCCCAGCCCATCGGGCCAGACATCGGTCGCTGATCGCATCAGCAGCCAGGTTGAATTCAAAGTCGAGGCGCAGAGGAAAATCACCTTCGCGGTATAGTCGGTCGTCTGCTCCGAAACCGCGTCGAGCACCCTGACACCCGTGGCGCGTTTGCGGTCCTTGTCGTAGAGCACTTCGGTGACGATCGACCAGGGCTTCAACGTGAGCTTCCCGGTCTTCACGGCCGCCGGCAGGGTCGAGGACTGCGTACTGAAGTAGGCGCCATAGGGGCAGCCGAGCCAACAAGCATTCCGATATTGGCACGGCGCGCGGCCTTCCAGCGGCTTGGTGGCATTCGCGACTCGCCCGATGATCATGTGGCGTTTGCCGTCGAATGCATTCTTCAGCCGGCCCGCAACCAGTTCCTCGCCGCAGTTGAGCGGCATGGGCGGCAGAAACTGTCCGTCGGGAAGCTGCGGCAGTCCGTCGCGGGCGCCGGAGATACCGGCGTGCTGCTCCACATGGTCATACCACGGCGCAAGTTCACTGTAGCGAATGGGCCAGTCAACCGCGATACCCTCCTTCGCGTTGGCTTCAAAGTCGTAGTCGCTCCAGCGATAACTCTGGCGCCCCCAAGTCAGCGAGCGGCCGCCGACCTGATAGCCTCGATACCAGTCGAAACGCTTGATCTCCGTATACGGCGAATCTTTCTCGTTGACCCAGAAGGAGAGGTTTTTCTCATTCAGAGGATAGTCGCGCTTGAGCACGGGATACGCCTGCTCCATCGCGTAGGTTCGGCCCCCGCGATGCAAATATTCCCAAGGCGCCTTCGTGGCGTTGACGTAATCCTTGACGTGCTCGACATTGCGGCCGCGTTCCAACAGCAAGACCCGCAGGCCCTTCTCGGTGAGCTCCTTCGCCGCCCACCCCCCGGAAATACCGGAGCCGACTACAATCGCGTCGTAGCTTACGGACATCGTTGTACCTTACTTGAATATTCGGCTTATTCTATCGCGATTCGCAAACGTGATATCACTCATGAATTTATTCTCCCGCAGAGAGTTTATCGCCCGCTCGGCAGGCTTTGGGACACTCGCCGCCGCCGGAGCGGTCGCCGGCGCATTTCGTGCGGTCGGCGCGCCGCTGACGCAATCCAGCGAGAACCCGGCGGGCAGCGGAAGGCTCAAACAATCGGTGTGCCGTTGGCCCTACGCACGGGTGTCGCTGCCCGACTTCTGCCGCCGCACCAAGCAGATGGGATTCGCCGGGATCGACTTGCTGTTTCCGGACGAATGGGCCGAGGCGGCCGACGCCGGGCTCGTGGTTTCCATGGGATATGCCAGTCGACGGGATAAGTTCATCGCGACGGGATTCAATGATCCCGCCAACCATGCGCTGCTTCTGGGAGAACTGGAGATGGCGCTGCCGCGGGCCGCGCAGGCACGGGTGGCCAATCTCATCGCCATGTTCGGCAACCGGGTTCTGGGTATCGATGAACCCGCTGCAATCGCCAACTGCGTGGCCGGCCTCGCCAAGATTGCGCCGCTCGCCGAAAAACATGGCGTCACTGTCTGCGTGGAACTGCTCAACAGCAAAGTCGATCATCCGGGATATCAAGGTGATCACACCGCCTTTGGCGTCGCGGTGATGCGCGGCGTCAATTCGCCGCGCGTGAAACTGCTGTACGACATTTATCATATGCAGATCATGGAGGGCGATGTCATCCGTACGATCCGCGACAACATCAATTGGATCGGACATTTTCACACCGGCGGCGTCCCCGGACGGCATGAAATCAATGACAGCCAGGAACTGAACTATCACGCCATCGCCGCCGCCATCGCGGATCTTAACTACCAGGGCTACGTCGCGCACGAGTTCATACCCACCCGCAGCGATCCATTTTTGTCGCTTGCCGAAGCGCTGCGGATTTGGACGGTATGACTTCGCGCGCGGCGCGGCCGGCAATGTATCCATTCGAGCTTAAGCGAGAAACCGAAATGAAAACGCGACATGTTGAGATTGGACGGTATGCGGCCTTGGTGGCCCTAGCTCTTGCGCCCATTTGTTTTTTGCCGGCCGCCGCGCAAACCCCTCAAGGCGATCCGAAGGATACCGAGCAATGGGAACCCGTTCCGCCCATCGTGACGCCGGGCGCACACCCCGACGCGCCGCCCTCCGACGCCATCGTTTTGTTCGACGGCCGAAACTTGGATCAATGGGTGAACACCAAGGATCACGCGCCGGCGGGTTGGAAGCTGGGTCACGGCGTAATGACTGTCGACAAATCGGTCGGCAATATCGAGACCAAGCAACTCTTCAAGAATTATCAATTGCACCTGGAATGGCTGGTGCCAAAAGGAATTACCGGCGAGGGTCAGCTACGCGGCAATAGCGGCGTGTTCTTGGCCTCCACGGCGGCCGGCGACGGCGGCTACGAGGTGCAGATTCTCGATTCCTGGAAGAACAAAACATACGTCAATGGTCAGGCGGCGAGCATTTACAAACAGTCGCCGCCGCTGGTCAATGCCATGCGGCCGCCGGGAGAGTGGCAGACTTATGACATTGTGTGGACGGCGCCGGTCTTTTCGAGCGACGGAACGGTCAAGACACCCGCCTATGTGACGGTATTTCACAACGGCGTGCTCGTGCAAAACCACTATCAGCTGACCGGGGAAACCCGCTACATCGGACAGCCCAGCTATCGGCCCTATGATCGCGCCCCGATCAAGCTGCAAGCGCACGGCGATCCGTCAGCGCCGATCAGCTTCCGGAATATTTGGATTCGGGAACTTAACTAGCCGTCCCTGCGATGGCGCGTGAGATGTCTCTCAACCCGCCGGCGGACGGGTTGCCAGCATGGATTCGCGCGCCGCAAAGCGCTCGAACCACGCCGCTGTTTTAGGATACGTATACTTCCAGCCGAGCGCTGCAAATCGAAAATCAAGATATCCCAGCGCACAGCCGGTGGCGATCGTCCCCAGATCGACCCGCTGGCCGAGGGCAGCTGCGCGCCCTTCGATCTCGACCAGGCTGCAAGTCACTTTGTCCAATTGCCCGTCGATCCAGTCCTTCCAGCGCAAGGACTCGGGACGCGCAAAAGTCTCGTACCGCACCAGCACTGCGGCGTCCAATATTCCATCCGCCAGAGCCTCATCCCGATAAATTGACCATCGCGCCGCGGGCTGCTTCGGAATCAAGTGACCATCGCCCAGCGCGTTCAGATACTCACAGATCACGCGACTGTCATAGAGCACCGTGCCATCCTCGGTAACGAGCGTGGGCACCTTTCCCAACGGGTTGCAAACCACGAGCGCGCGATCGCGATTGACCGGATGAGGCGTGGCGGGCAGGAGTTCGATTTGCTCACGCAATCCTAACTCGTGTGCGCTCACCAGGCATTTGCGCACATAGGGCGAAGTGGCGGAGTAGTAGAGCTTCATAGGCCTCAATTCTTAAGGTCGAAGCGAATGCGGAAAGCGTAGCAGGAATCGACCGGCTTGCCATTTTCGGTCGTGGCACGATAGTGCCCGGAGCCGGCGATTGCCAGAGTCAGCGCGCCCTCATCGAGCCTTTGACTGCCGGTGGATTGAATGATCTTCGGATCGGAAGTGAGGCGGCCGCGCGCATCGACACAGGCACTGACCGTCGCGATGCCCTGCTCCTCCCGGCGAATCGCACTGGGAGGATAGAAATCATGTGCACTGGGGAATCCGATTCCCGGCCCTCCTTGCACACGGTTGATCGTCACCGCGGGAGGCAGCGCAGGTCCGGTGCCGCCCTGCGTTTCAGGCGGCGCTTCCTTCACATCGCCGGCCACGGCTGGCGGATCCGGCTCAAACGTTAGTTTGTCGACCGTTTTCGGAGGGTCAACGCTGATCGTGTTCAAATTCGGCGTCACCGGCGGCAGCGGATCGATGCGCGGAAGTACCTTATCGATGCGGTCAACCACAAATTCCGTCGGCGTTTTTTTGATGAATTTGGAGCCCACTCCAACCGCGAGTCCGAGCAACACGGCCGCGTGCAACGAAGCCACCAGTAGAAAGGTAACCGTGCGGCGCGAGAAAAGCGTGGCGTTCTCGGTTGTAAAGCCTGCAACGTTTGCGTGCGCCAACTGTGAGCGCGCCAGCGCAACGGTCGCGGCGCGCTGTTCGCGGGCGATGCTGTACGTGGCCCAGTAGCAACCGATTCCCAAGCGCAAGCGCGAAAATCCCGAACGCCGCTCCGCCAGGTCTGCCAGCCACTCTTCCTCGAGTCTTGCTGACAACGGTTCGGGTGTGCGCCGCGCCGCGTGCTGAACCAAGCAGCTGGCCGCCCTATCCATCCAATCCACCATTCGCTCAGAAGTCATAGCCCCTCCTGGCACCGGCGGTCGCGCCGGTCTATGCAAGAACACCGCGATTAAAGCTTGCGAACACTTCGCTGGCGCGCTTAAGGCCTGTCGGCGTCAGCCGATAAAGGCGGCGCCGTGGCCGACCGGCACTCGACGGGTTAATCGACTCCCATCGACTGACGAACCACCCGGCCGCCTCGAGTCGCAGCAGAATGGGGTATAAGGTTCCGGAGGCGAGCTTGCAGCGCTGATGCACTTCGGCGCCTGAAAGCTGATCCGTGGGATTCTCGAGAAACGCCTCCAACACCTTCAGCGTTTGCAGCGACATCCTGACTTCACGATCTTCTTTACCCATAGTAG
>DATNKC010000125.1:0-3467 GCA_035603615.1 Steroidobacteraceae bacterium
CGAGAATTACGTGCCGGAATCCTACGCCGAAGGTGTTTTTCGGTGATGTCGCGGTGAATGCTTCGTGACCCCCATGGTGAGCGTGACGATTGATATCGGCGCGCTGAGAAATAATCTAGAAGTCCTGCGTCGCCTCGCGCCCAAGTCCCGGGTGATGGCGGTCATCAAAGCGAATGCCTATGGACACGGCCTCGTCGCCGTTGCGCGCGCTTTAGGATCAGCTGATGCGTTGGCCGTCGCGCGCTTGGGCGAAGCGCTCACGCTGCGCGAGGCGGGCATTAAGAGCCCGATCGTTCTGCTCGAAGGGGTGTTGGATCGCGAACAGCTCGAGGCCGCGGCGGCTGCCGATCTTGAACTCGTCGTGCACTCCGCCGAACAACTGGAATTGCTCAAAGCTGCCCCGGCGGGCGCTCGCTTCAAGGTATGGCTCAAGTTGGACAGCGGCATGAATCGCCTAGGGTTCAAGGGCGATGCCTTCCGGGCGGCGCACGCTGCCTTGAGCGCGCTGCCTTGCGTGCGGGCGCCGCTCAATCTCTGCACCCATCTCTCTTCCGCCGACTCGCCTGAGTTGCCGACGACAGCGGAACAATTGATGGTGTTCGCGGCGGCCACGCGCTCACTCCTGGGCGAGCGCAGCATCGTGAGCTCCGCGGCACTCCTCGGCTTCCCGGATTCACATGCCGATTGGGTGCGACCGGGATTGGCGCTGTATGGCATCTCGCCTTTCAGAGGCACGACCGGCGCCGATCATGGATTGCGGCCGGTGATGACGCTGCGTTCGCGCGTGATCGCGCTCAAGGATCTGGCGGAAGGGGAACAGGTTGGCTATGGAGCCGACTGGACCGCGACGCGTCCGACGCGTCTGGCGATCGCATCGGTCGGCTACGGCGATGGCTATCCGCGCAGCGCCGCGTCCGGAACACCGGTATTGGTCAACGGTGAAAGGGCGGGCCTGGCCGGCAGGGTGTCGATGGATATGCTGGCCATCGACATCACGGAATTGCAAAGCTCCGTCGAGGTTGGCGACCCGGTCGTCCTTTGGGGTGATGGGCTCCCAGTCGAGGAAGTTGCCCTCTGGGCTGAGACGATTCCCTACACGTTGGTCTGCGGCATAAGTCAAAGAGTCGCGGTGAGCCTGCACGAATAGTTAAATTCGACCGGTTTGATCCTCTGGAACCGTCACAGCGAACGTGAAGGGGGTCCGATATCGCCGCTTCCGGCGCATTTTTCTCTCAATTCCGCCGCGATGCTTTGACGCGGTCAATGCTTCACTGCAGAATTGCGCGATGCGTTGGCCAGCACGGAAGGCAGTTTTCACTGCGCACCTAGGTGTGCTTGCGCTCAGTTCTGCATTGCTGACGTCCCAGGTGCAGGCCGCCGGAACTTGCACATTGGGCAGGGTGGCGGAGATACCCATCACGATGGCCGGCACTCGGCCGTTGATCAATGCAAAAATCAACAACCAAGAAGCGCGATTTGTCTTGGATAGCGGCGCGTTCTACAGCATGATCAGTACGGCGACCGCCGCCGAATTCAACTTGAAATTAACTCCGGGTCCGTACGGCCTCAAGCTGCAGGGCATCGGAGGCACAGTGACTGCCCAGATCGCAACCGTTAAGGAGTTCGGCATTGCAGGCGCGCTCATCCACAATGTCGAATTCCTGGTGGGCGGGAGCGAGGTCGGCAGCGAAGGGTTGATCGGGCAAAACTTCCTGCACCAATGGGATGTGGAATACGATTTTTCCAAGGGCGTCGTGCGGCTGTTTAAACCCGAGGGCTGTCGAAAGGCTCGCATGGCCTACTGGCTCACGCCCGGGCAAACTTATTCGGAGACGGGGATCGAATCGGTGATGCAGTCGCGCATGCACACCGTCGGTGAGGGCTACGTCAATGGCCAACACATACGCGTCACGTTTGATACGGGCGCATACAACTCGTTTCTATCTCTGCGGGCCGCCGCACGGGCCGGAATAAAAATCGATTCACCCGGAGTGGTGGAGGCCGGTTATTCCCGCGGTATCGGCCGGGGCATGGTGAAGACCTACATTGCCACGGCGTCGAGTTTCAAGATAGGCGACGGCGAAGAAATCAAGAATGCTCGATTGCGCATTGCGGATTCAGATTTGGCTGAGAGCGACATGCTGCTGGGATCGGATTTTTTCGTATCCCATCATATCTTCGTCGCAAACAGCCAGAGCAAACTTTACCTGAGCTACAACGGCGGTCCAGTCTTCAACCTGGCGAAAACAACTCCGGCGACTACCCCTCAGGCTGACGAAGTCCAAAAAGTCGAAGCGGCAAAAGACGAGGCACCGGGAGACCAGCAAGGCGGTGCGGCGGCGGCGGATCAGCAAGCCGATCCGGATGCGCTCGCGCGCCGGGGCGAAGCGTCTGCGGCAAGACACGATTTCGAGCATGCGCTTGCCGACTTGTCGAAGGCGGTCGAATTACGTCCGGATAACCCGGAGTACCTGTTTCAGCGCGCGCTGATCTATCGTCAGAGCGGACAGGCTGCATTGGCGCTAGCGGACCTGGACCATGTGCTCACGCTCAATCAGGACTTTCTGCGCGCCTACCTACCTCGTGCGGAAATCCGGCTGGGCGATAAAAATGTCGAAGGCGCCATCGCGGATCTCGATGCGACGGATCGACTGGCCCCAAAACAAGCTGACCTTAGGTTCGCCTTGGCCGAACGCTATGAGGCAGTGAATCGGTTTGCGCAGGCCATCGCTCAGTATGACCTGTGGATTCAAAACCATCCGGTCGATTCGAGATTCGCTGCGGCGTTAGGACAGCGTTGCCGCGCCAGCGCCATTCAGAACGAAGCTCTCGATGTGGGGCTGGCCGATTGCAACAAGGCGTTGAGGATTGCGGACAAGAAGAATCCGAGTTACGGACATCTGTTGGAGAATCGCGGCTTGCTGGAATTGCGCCAAGCGAACAATGACAAGGCCATCGCGGATTTTGATGCGGCGCTAAAAATCATGCCTAAAAGTGCCACCGCGCTTTATGGCCGTGGTGTCGCGAAAGTACGCAAAAACAAAACGGCTGAGGGTGAAGCCGACATGGCCGAGGCCGTAAAGATTGCGCCGCATATCGCCGCGCCGTTCAGCGCGCGCGGGCTTGCCCCTTAAATACCGGCGGCCCGCTACGCAATCCTACGCCGGGCGGTTCAACTCTCGAAGAACCCCATTTTCACTCCCGCCAGCTGCACGACATCGTTGTCATTCAGCCGTCGCGCCTGCGGTCCGATCGGCACGCCGTTGACCTGCGGATAATCGTTCTCTTTGCCGCTGTCGACGTGCACGATGAAATAGCCTTCGGACCGGCGCGTGATTGCGGCGACCTGCACACCGGGGCGGCCGAGCGTGGTGAGTGCCTTGGTGAGCTCCAGCTCCCGGCCCGCGAACGCGCCGCTGAGCACCTGCAATTTGGCCTTGGGCAGCGCAGTCGCATTATCCGGCACG